>NZ_JFHO01000057.1:0-19774 GCF_000724705.2 Acidiphilium sp. JA12-A1 | reverse complement strand
CGCATGCCGCGGCACGGTGGCTCCGGTCCGCGCCGCCGCCGCCGACGGCGATCACGCGCGGCCGGGCCGGGGCGAGGAAATCGAGGCCGGCGGCGACATGGCGCCTGGCCTGCGCCGCCAGCAGCAGCGCCCGCGCGGAATCGGTCTGGCGCCGCGCGCCGCCGGCCAGCGCGTAGCTGCGGGTCGCGGCGCGCAGGGCGAGGAAGAGCGGCATGGCGCGCAGCCCCATCGCATCCGGCGCGACATCCGCATGGGCGTTGAACACCGCGTTGGCGAGGTCGCGCCGGCCGCGCAGCTCGAGGTCCATCAGCAGGAAGGCAAGGTCGTAGAGCAGGTCGATGCAGCCGATCTCGTCGCTGAACTCGATGCAGTCGAACATCGTCGGACGGCCGCCGAACAGGCAGATATTGGCGAGCCGCAGATCGCCGTGGCAGCGCCGCACCCGGCCGCTCGATCGCCGCCAGTCGAGCAGCGGCGCGAGCCCGGCCAGGGTGGCGCGGGCGTGGCGGCTCAGCGTGTCGACCGCGGCACCGTCGAGCGTGCGGGCGGTCAGGGCCAGTTCGCGCTCGTTGGCGGCGATCACGCGCTCGATCGCCTCGCTGCCGCCGTGGTCGGGCCGGGATTCGGCGGCGAGATGAAAGCGGGCGATGGCGGCGCCGAGCTCGCGCATCAGCGCCGGCGTGAGCGCGTCGCGCGCGGCCATCGCGTCGAACAGGTCGGACTGGTCGAAGCGCCGCATGACGACGACATGATCGACCGCGGCACCCGGACCATCGAAGGCGAGGTGGCCCTTTTCGTCGCGGGTGATGGCGCGGACGGTGAGATAGAGCGTCGGCGCGGTGCGGCGGTTGAGCACCAGCTCGGCCTCGCAGGCGGCGCGGCGGGCGGCGGGCGTGGTGTAGTCAAGCGCCGAATAGCGGATCGCCCGCTTGAGCTTGAAGGCGTGCGGACCGGCGAGAAAGACGATCGAGCAATGGGTCTCGATCCGCTCCACCGTGCCGGTGGCGAGGCCGTGGCTCTCCGGGCGGGAGAGGAAGGCGATGACGCGCCGCTGATCCTCGGGGTGCGGCGACATGCTCAGGGTTCACCGGCCGCCGCGCGGTCCGCCGCGGCGGCGAGGGCGCGGATGGCGGGGCTGATCGTCACCGGCACCGTGCCGGGTTCGAGCCGGCGCAGCGCCGGGGGCAGGCTGGCGAGCGCGGCGGCGGCCCGCTGCCGGGCGGCGGCGAGATCCGCCGTTGCCGGGTCGACGCGCCGGCCGGCGCGCATCACCGGGCGCAGCAGCGCCGCGCCGGTGGGCGGTTCGTCGTGCAGCCCGACGGTATCGCCGAGGATGGTTCCGTCGGCGGCGAGGCGGCGCCAGACCTGCTTGGCGCCGGGCCAGGTGGCCTTGCCCTCGCTGCGCTTGCGCCGCGGCCGGCCGGCATAGGCCTGCAGCTTGTAGGCGCAGTCGAGCGCCGGGGCGTCGCTCGCGGTGGTCAGCGCGGTGCCGATGCCGAACCCGTCGATCGGCGCGCCGGCGAGGCGCGCGATCCGCGCCTCGTCGAGCCCGCCGCTGGCGAAGATCCGGATCGCGCCGCATCCCGCCGCGTCGAGAATGCCGCGCACCGCCCTTGCGTGATAGGCGAGATCGCCGCTGTCGAGCCTGACCGCCGCGATCGCGATGCCCTCCGCCGCGAGGCGGGGCGCCAGCGCCGCGACCCGCGCGGCGCCGCGCTCGGTGTCGTAGGTATCGATCAGCAGGCAGAGCCCGGCGGGGCGGGTGCGCGCGAAGTCGAGGAAGGCCTCGGTCTCGCCGTCATGCGCCTCGACGAAGGCATGGGCCATCGTGCCCATGAGCGGAATGCCGAACCGGCGGCCGGCGAGCACGGTGGCGGTGGCGTCGAAGCCGGCGAGCCAGGCGGCGCGGGCGGCGAACAGCCCGGCCTCGCCGCCATGGGCGCGGCGCAGCCCGAAATCGACGAGCTGGCGCCCGCCCGACGCGAGCACCATCCGCGCCGCCTTCGAGGCGATGACGGTCTGGAAATGAACGATGTTGAGGAGGCGGGTTTCCACGAACTGCGCCTCGGGCAGCGGCGCGGTGACCCGCAGCACCGGCTCGTCGGCGAAGACGGCCGTGCCCTCGGGCACCGCATCGACATCGCCGGTGAAGCGGAACCCGGCGAGACTGTCGATGAAGCCCGGCGCGAACCGGCCGGTATCGCGCAGCCAGGCGAGGTCGTCGGCGTCGAAACGCATGCCTTCGAGGAACGTCACCGCCTGGTCCAGCCCGGCGGCGAGCAGGAAGCCGCGCTCGGGCGGCAGGCGGCGGAAGAACAGCTCGAACACCGCGCTGCCGGTCATGCCCCGCGCCGCGTAGGCTTCGAGCATCGACAGCTCGTAGAGGTCGGTCAGCAATGCGCTGGCGTCCGGCATGGCGGAATTCTGCGCGGCGCGGGCGGTGCGTGTCGTTGATTCTCGTCAACCGGCGCCGCGGCTTGCCCGGGTCGGCGGATCGGGCCACATGGACGCGATGACCGAAAACGACCCTGAAGCCGCGCTCCGTCGCTCGCTCTTCCGGCATCGTGCCTTCGCGACCGGGCTGCTGGCGCTGATGGCGGCGCTGATGGCGGCGGGATACGCCATGCCGCCCGACCCCGCCGCCCTGTTCCTGCGCGATGCCGCCAAGGCCGGGCTGATCGGCGGCATCGCCGACTGGTTCGCCGTGACCGCGCTGTTCCGCCACCCGCTCGGCCTGCCGATTCCGCACACCGCCATCCTGCCGGCGCAGAAGGAGCGGCTCGGCGCCGCCCTGGGCCGGTTCGTCGCCAACCACGTGTTCACCGGCGCCGATGTGACGCGGTTTCTCGCCGGTCTCGACATTCCCGCCCTGCTCGGCCGGTTCCTCGCCGATCCGGCGATGTCCACGCCGCTGGCGGAGGCCATCGCCGGGGCGCTGCCGCGCCTGCTCGATTCGGTCGAGGATGGCCGGGCGCGGCGGGTGCTCGGCCGCCTGCTGCCGCGCATGGCGGGCGGGCCGACCGCCGGCCGCCTCGTCGCCCGCGCGCTGGCCTCGCTGGTCGAGAGCGGGCGGCACCAGGAGGTGTTCAGCTTCATCCTCGGCCAGCTCCGCCTGCTGCTGCAAAGCCGCGAGGCCGAGCTGAAACAGGCGGTGCGCGAGCGCGTGCGCGAGCAGGGCGGCGCGCTGGTCGGCTGGGCGGTGGGGGCGAACATCGCCGCGCGCGTCGTCACCGCGCTCAATACCGAGCTGGAGCGCGTCGACCCCGATGGCTCCGAGCTGCGCGCCGCCTTCGACGAATGGGTGCGCCGCGAGATCGTCCGCCTCACCGAGGACCCCGAACGCGCCGCCGAACTCGGCGCCGCGCTGCGCGGGGTGGTGGGGCATGAGAGCGTGCGCGCCTGGGGGGCGGAGCTGTGGGCGCGGCTGCGCGCCGCGATCGCGGCGGACGCGGCGCGGCCGGGCGGGCACGCGCAGCAGCTGATCGCCGGCGCCCTCGCCAATTTCGGCGCGCTGCTCGCCGGGGATCCCACCATGCGCGCGCGCATTTCCGCCGGCGCGGGCATGGTCGTCACCCGCCTGCTGCCGGGGGCGCAGGCCGAGATCGCCGGGTTCATCGGCCGCGTGATCGGCAACTGGGACGCCGCGACGATCACCGAGCGGCTGGAGCTGCGCGTCGGCAAGGACCTGCAATATATCCGCGTCAACGGCACGCTGGTCGGCTTCCTGATCGGCGGGCTGATCTTCCTTGTCCTGCATTTCGGATTTCACCAGCCGGGGTAAGCATGCACATCCACATCCAGGAATTCGCCGACAGCCCCTATCTCAAGCTGACGGCGGCCGAATTTCACGAGGCCGCCGCGCTGGCCGGCGGGATCGGGGAGGGGCATACGCTGACCGTGGGCGAGAGCGAGGCGGAGTTCGCCGCCGCGGCACCCGGGATCGAGGCGCTGATCGCCACCCCCGCCGCGATCCGCCGGCTCGACCTCTCGATCGCGCCGAAGCTGCGGCTGATCCAGTCCACCTCCGCCGGCGTCGACCCGCTCGCCCCGTTCGACATGATCCCCGACGGGGTGATGCTGCTGAACAATCGCGGCGTGCATGCCGACCGCGCCGGCGAGTTCGCGATCATGGCGATGCTGATGCTGGCCACCCACATGCCCGCCTTCGCGACCGACCAGCGGGCGCATCGCTGGCAGCGCCGGTCCTCCGGCACGGTGGCCGGCATGCGGGCGACGATCGTCGGCGTCGGCGGGCTCGGCGGCGGCGCGGCGCGGCGGGCGCGGCAGTTCGGCATCCATGTCACCGGCGTGCGCAACGGCGCCGCGCCGCACCCCGATTGCGACGCGACGCGGCCGGTCGGCGATCTCGACCTGATCCTGCCGCACACCGATTTCCTGCTGCTGACCTGCCCGCTCACCGCGGCGACGCGCAACCTGCTCGATGCGCGGCGGCTGGCGCTGCTGCCGCCGCATGCCGGGGTGATCAACATGGGCCGCGGCGCGCTGGTGGATCAGCCGGCACTCTGCGCTGCGCTGCGTGCGGGCAGCATCGCCGGCGCGGTGCTCGACGTGTTCACGACCGAGCCGGTGCCGCCGGACGATCCGGTGTGGGACACGCCGAACCTGGTCATGACGCCGCATATCTCGTCGGATGATCCGGCGCGCTACAACGCGGCGACGCTGGCCAGCTTCTTTGCCGCGCTGCGGGCGCTCGCCGCCGGGCGCGTCCCGGCCACGCTGGTCGATTTCGCGAGAGGCTACTGAGGCGCGTGGCGGGCGCCGAACAGCGCCGAGCCGACGCGCACCTCGGTCGCCCCGCAGGCGATCGCGGTCTCGAAATCGTCGGACATGCCGATCGAGCGCACCGGCAGCCCGTGCGTGTCGGCCATGGCGACGAGGGTGCCGAAATGCGGCGCGGGGTCCTCGCCAAGCGGGGGAATCGCCATCAGCCCCTGCAACCGCTCGCCGAACCGGGCGCGCATCGCGCGGATGAAGCCATCCGCCTCCGCAAGGCTCACCCCGGCCTTCTGCGGCTCGTCGCCGACATTCACCTGCACCAGCAGCCGCGGCATCCGCCCGGCGCGCTCGGCGGCGGCCGCCAGCGCATCGGCGAGTTTCGGCCGGTCGAGCGAATCGATGCAGTCGAACAGCGCCACCGCCTCGCGCGCCTTGTTGGTCTGCAACGGCCCGATCAGGTGCAGCACGAGGCCCGGATGCGCCGCGCGCAGGAGCGGGAACTTCGCCGCCGCCTCCTGCACCCGGTTCTCGCCGAACACGAGTTGCCCGGCGGCGAGTGCCGCCTCGATCGCCGCGACCGGCTTGGTTTTCGACACCGCGATGAGCGTGACCGCGCGTCCCTGCGCGGCCGTGGCGATGCGCGCGCGGATGGAATCGAGGGCGGGCCTGATCGTCTCGGGGCTGAATTCGCTCATGGATGAACAACTGATCGCGGCGGCACGGGCGGTCAAGCGGCGCCGTCGCTGCCGCCACCCCACGCTCTGGCTGTTCACCGATCGGGCCCGATTGCCCGACCCGCTCGGCGCGATCGCCCGCCTGCCGCCGGGACTCTCCGGCGTGGTGCTGCGCGACGATGCGGCGCCGGACCGGGCCGCGCTCGCGGCGGCGGTGGCGAAGCTCTGCCGGCGCCGGCGAATCGCCCTCGTGGTCGCCGGCGATGCGCGGCTGGCGGCCCGTCTGCACGCCGGGCTGCACCTGCGGCGGGGCAGGGTTGTGCCGGGCCGCAAGCCGGGTCTGGTGACCGCCTCGGCGCATGGCCGGCAGGAGCTGGTGCGCGCGCGCCGGGCCGGCGCCGGGCTGGTGTTTCTCTCGCCGGCCTTCCCGACGGCGAGCCATCCGGGGGCGCCCGCCCTCGGGCCGGTGCGCTGGGCGGCGCTGGCGCGGCTGGCCGGCGGGGTTCAGGTGGTGGCCCTTGGCGGCATCGAGGGGCGGCGGATGCGGGCGCTTGGCCCGGCCTGCCGCGGTGTTGCGGCGATCGGGGCTTTGTCAAATCAGTGTCATACAGTGTGGCGTTGATACCACAGCGCAGCCAAATAGCCTTCACCGGCGCTTTCGGATGTTGCTTCCTGAGACTGAAATGCCTTTTATCCGCCTGTCTGACGCCTCGCCGCGACGGCTTTCGGGCCTTGAAGCGGCACAGGCGGCAAAGAATTCACGCCGGTCTGACCGGCAACATGGAGGTTTGAATGCGCAAGTATCTTCTGGCGTCTGCCGCATCGCTCGGCTTGATGGTCGCCGCGTCCGGTGCCGCTCACGCCCAGGCTGCCAAGGCCCCCGCTCCGGGTCAGATCGTCGTCCACCTGAACGGCCTGTTGAACGACCAGATCAACATGATCGGCGCGACGGGTGACAACGTCCAGGGCGGCAACAAGCTGAACCCGATCGGCATGGCCGGCTTCCTCCGCCTGTATCCGGGCTTCGACGCCACCACCGAGAACGGCATCGAATACGGTGTCGCGGCCGAGCTCCGCACCACCTATAGCTCCGCTGGCGTCGGCATCCACGAATCGACCGCCGGCACGAGCGGTGTGACCGGCCTCGCGATCCGCCGCGCCTATGCCTATATCGGCACGCCGCAGACCGGCTTCGTCCGCTTCGGCCAGACCGACGGCATCTGGTGGCTGCTGTCGACCGGCGAATACTACAATTTCGGCGACGGCAACCTGTGGAATTCTGACGGCGGCGTCGGCTCCTCGGTGCCGAACCAGGATCATCCGTCGGGCCTCTTCACCTCGTCCGGCGTGCTCTACACGACCAACAAGATCGTGTACATCTCGCCTGACGTCGCTGGCTTCAAGGCCGGCTTCGACTTCGAGCCGAACTCGAACGGCTTCAAGGAAGGCGAGAGCTGCAGCCTGACCACCGACTGCGCGACGCTGTCCAGCGCCGCTGGCGGTGCCGGCAATGCGCGCCGCAAGAACACCGTCACGGGCGGTCTCGAGTATTCGAGCGAGTTCAGCGGCACGGGCGTGACGCTGGCCGTCGACTACCTGCATGCGGCGCCGATCGGCGTCAGCTCGGGCGGCGTGACCGCGACCGGCTATACCTTCAACGGCTACAAGTCGATGGGCATCGCCGAGTTCTCGGGCCAGGTGAAGTATGCCGGGTTCACGCTGGGCGCGAACGTCAAGACCGGTCAGGTGAACGATGGCTACACCTTCCTGCTGCCGGGCCAGCGCGACCTGCTCTTCTATGAAGTGACCGGCATCTACGATTTCGGCCCCTACACGGTCGGCGCCTACTACTTCAACCAGCAGTCCGCCGGTGCCTACACGCTCGGTTCGAGCTATGGCCGCACCGCGACCAACTACGGCATCGCTGTCGGCGCGAACTACGCCCTCAGCAAGAACCTCGGCCTGTATGCGACCTATCTCTATGGTCACCGTCACCAGGCCGGCTACAACTTCATCTCGAACAGCGCGACTGTCGCGACCGGCTACGACAACGTGCAGTCCCAGGCGTTCAGCCTCGGTGCCGCTCTGAAGTGGTAATCTGACCCGAAAGGTGTTCAGGTGGGGCGGCGGAGCGATCCGCCGCCCTTTTCATTTGCCGGTGCCGCGTGGCGGTTGTCGCCTGGCGGCCTTCGTGGCCGCGTCGCCTGGCGGCCTTGAGGGCGTTGTTTGGCGGCCTTGAGGGCCGCGCGGGCCTTGGCGCGGCCGCGCGGCAAGGTTAAAGACCATCGTTGCCGGCCGGATCCTCCGGTCCGAACTGCGGAGACGAATGTGCGCTTTCCAGACATGACCTGCCCGAACAACTTCCTCCGGCCTGCTCTGAAAGCCGCGGCGCTGGGCTCCGCGCTCGCGCTCGTGGCGTGCAGCAACGCGAAGCAGCCCAACCTGCCGAACATGGAAACCTATCGAACCCCGCAGGCGATGGCCTCCAGCGGCAATGGCGGGCTCGGCACGCTGTTCACGTTCGGCGGCAAGAGCCACGCGGAGCAGACCGGTGTGGCGGTCAATGCCTATCTCTGGCGCGCCTCGCTCGTCACGCTCAGCTTCATGCCGCTGGCCTCGGCGGACCCCTTCGCCGGCGTGATCGTGACCGACTGGTATTCGCCGCCGGCCAAGCCGGACCGGCGCTTCAAGGTGTCCGCCTATGTGCTCGGCACCACGCTGACCGCCAACAACCTGAAGGTTTCGGTCTTCGAGCAGGATCGCCAGGGCGGCGCCTGGGTCGACCAGCCGGTCGACCCCGCGGTTGCCAACGGCCTCGAGGATCGCATCCTCGCCCGCGCCGCCCAGCTGAAGGCGGCGGGGCAGCTGAACGGCTGAGACCATGGACCAGACCACGCACGACGCCTCCGCCTATGATTTCACCGCCGCCGAGGCGCGCTGGCAGGCGGCGTGGGAGGCGCGGAACTGCTTCGCCACCGCCGACGCGCCGCAGGGCGGCCGGCGGAAATGCTACGTGCTGGAGATGTTCCCCTACCCGTCGGGGAAGATCCATATGGGCCATGTGCGGAACTACGCGATCGGCGACGTGATCGCCCGCGCGCGGCGGGCCCAGGGCTATGACGTGCTGCACCCGATGGGCTGGGACGCGTTCGGCCTGCCGGCCGAGAACGCGGCGCGGGAGCGCAATGTCGATCCCGCCAAATGGACGCGCGACAACATCGCGGCGATGAAGGCCGACCTGAAGCGCGTCGGCCTCTCGGTCGACTGGTCGCGCGAATTCGCCACCTGCGACCCGGAATATTACGGGCACCAGCAGAAGCTGTTCCTCGACCTCTGGCGCGCCGGCCTGGCCTATCGGCGCGAGTCGGCGGTGAACTGGGACCCGGTCGACATGACCGTGCTCGCCAACGAGCAGGTGATCGACGGGCGGGGCTGGAAATCCGGCGCGCCGGTGGAAAAGCGCAAGCTGCGCCAGTGGTTCTTCCGCATCACCGATTTCGCCGCGGACCTGCTCGCCGGGCTCGACACGCTGGAGAACTGGCCCGAGCGGGTGCGGACCATGCAGCGCAACTGGATCGGCCGCTCCGAGGGCGCGGAATTCACCATCCGGCTGGCGGCGCCGTGCGGCGGGATCGAGAGCGTGCCGGTCTATTCCACGCGGCCGGACACGCTGTTCGGGATGAGCTTCGTCGCCCTGGCGCCGGATCATCCGCTCGCCACCGCCGTTGCCGCGGCCAATCCCGAGGCCGCCGCCTTCATCGCCGAGTGCCAGAGCGCTGGCACCTCCGAAGCCGCGATCGAGGCGGCCGAGAAGCGCGGGTTCGATACCGGGCTGCGCGTCGTCCACCCCTTCGATCCGTCGCGGACCCACCCGGTCTGGATCGCCAATTTCGTGCTGATGGACTACGGCACGGGCGCGATTTTCGGCTGCCCGGCGCATGACCAGCGCGACCTCGATTTCGCCCGCAAATACGGGCTGGACGTCACCGTCGTCGTCGCGCCGAAGGACGATCCGGGCCTCGCGGTGGGGGATGTCGCCTTCACCGGCGATGGCGTGATCGTCAATTCCGGCTTCCTCGACGGGCTCGACGTCGCGGCGGCGAAGTCCCGCGCCATCGCCGAGCTCGAATCGCGCGGCGCCGGCAAGGGCGTGGTCAACTGGCGCCTGCGCGACTGGGGCGTGTCGCGCCAGCGCGCCTGGGGCTGCCCGATCCCGATGATCCATTGCGAGGTCTGCGGCACCGTTCCCGTGCCGGAAAAGGACCTGCCGGTGCGACTGCCGGACGACCTGCCGTTCGACCGGCCGGGCAACGCGCTCGACCATCACCCGAGCTGGAAGCACGTCGCCTGTCCGCAATGCGGCGCGGCCGCCCAGCGCGAGACCGACACGTTCGACACCTTCGTCGATTCCTCGTGGTATTTCGCCAGGTTCTGCGCCCCGCACGCGCCCGTGCCGGCCGATCCGGCGGCGACCTCGCACTGGATGCCGGTCGATCACTATATCGGCGGCATCGAGCACGCGATCCTGCACCTGCTGTACGCCCGCTTCTTCACCCGGGCGATGCACCGGCTCGGCCAGGTCGGCGTCGCCGAGCCCTTCGCCGGCCTGTTCACCCAGGGCATGCTCACGCATGAGAGCTACCGCACCGAGGACGGCAAGTGGCTCTACCCCGAGGAGGTGATCCGCCACGCCGATCACGCGACGACGCTGGATGGCCGCAAGGTGATCGTCGGGCCGATCGAGAAGATGTCGAAATCGAAGCGCAACACGGTCGATCCCTCGGCCGTGATCGCCCGCTTCGGCGCCGACACCGCGCGGTGGTTCGTGCTGTCGGACAATCCGCCGGAGCGCGACGTGGAATGGACCGAGGCGGGGGCGCAGGGCGCGTTCCGCTATGTCCAGCGGCTGTATCGTCTCGCCCGCAGCGTCGCTGCCGACCGGGCCGACGACGTGGCGCTGGAGCGCGCCGAGGGCGAGGCCCGCAAGCTGCGGCAGGCGACGCATCGCACCATCGCCGCGGTGACCGAGGCGATCGACGGTTTCGCCTTCAACGTCGCCATCGCCCGGCTCTACGAGCTGGCGAACGCCATCGCCGAGACCGAGGGGCGGGATGCGCCGGGGCTGCCGGCGGCGCGGCGGGAGGCGATGTCGGCGCTGATCCGCCTCGCCGCGCCGATCATCCCGCATGTCGCGGAAGAGGCGAACGCGCAGGTCTCGCCGGAGGCCGGGCTGGTCGTCAACCAGCCCTGGCCGGTCGCCGAGCCGGAGCTGCTCAAGCGCGATTCGGTGACGCTTGCGGTGCAGATCATGGGCAAGCTGCGCGGCACGATCGAGCTGCCGCCGGGGGCGGACGCCGAAACCGCCATCGCGGCGGCGATGGCCGAGCCGCGCATCGCGCAACTTCTGGAAGGGGCGACGATCGTCAAGCGCATCCACGTTCCCGACCGGATCGTGAACTTTGTCGTCCGTCCTTAAGATCCTGCCCCTCGCGGGCCTGCTCGCGCTCGCGGGGTGCGGGTTCCGCCCGCTTTATGGCGGCGGCCAGGCGGGAACCGCCGTCGTCTCGCAGCTCGACGAGATCGATGTCGGCCTGCTGCCGGACCGGCAGGGGCAGTTGCTGCGCCAGGCGCTCGAAGCCGAGTTGCAGCGCGCCGGCGCGCCGTCCTTCTATCGCTACCATCTCGCGGTCGACTATGGCTGGAACGTGCAGATCGTGGGCGTGCAGCCGGACAGCTCGAACACCCGAAACCGCTACATCGCCACCGCGCAATGGACGCTGACGCCCGAAGGCGACCGGAGCCGGATCATCGCCCGCGGCTCGACGCAGGCGATGGATGCGATCGACAACATCGACAACCAGAACTTCGCGGGCACCCTGGATCAGGGCGTGCTGCGCCATCGCTTCGCGAAGCGGCTCGCCCGGCAGATCACCCAGCAGCTCGCGGTCTATTTCCGCAATCACCCCGACCGGGGGTAAGCCGGTGAAGATCGACGCCCGCCACGTCGAGACATTCCTCGCCGATCCGGGCCGCGCGCGGTTCGTTCTTGTCTACGGACCCGACACCTCGCTGGTTGCCGAACGGGCGCGCCGGCTGGCGAAGCTGGTCGCGGGATCGCTCGACGATCCGTTCCGGCTCACCGAACTCGATGCCGACACCGCCGAGCGCCTGCCCGAGGAAGCCGGGGCGCAGGCCTTCGGCGGCGGCCGCCGGGTGGTGCTGCTGCGCGATGCCGGCGACCGGCAGGTGGCACCCGTCGAGGCCGCGCTGGAGGGGAAGGGCGATGCCCTCATCGTCGCCATCGGCGGTGATCTGCCGGGGCGGTCGAAACTCCGCGCCCTGGCGGAAAAACACGCGGAGGCGGCGGCCATCGCCTGCTACCTGCCGGATGGCGCGGCCCGCGGCCCGGCGCTCGAGGCGGCGCTGCGGGCGGCCGGCGTGGGCATCGGCCGCGAGGCGCTCGCCCTCGCCGCGAGCCGGCTCGGCGGCGAGACCGGGGCGCTGCGCGACGCGGCGGAACGGCTCGCCCTCTATGCCGGGCCGAACGGCGCGGTGGATATCGAGGCGGTCGAGGCGGTGCTCGATGATCAGGGCTCGGCCTCAATGCAGGATGCGATCGATGCCGCCCTGGCCGGCGACGTGAAGGCGGCGGACCACGCGATCGGGCTGGCGCTGGAGGAAGGTGCTGCGCCGGTCGCGGTGATCCGCGTGCTCCTCGGCGAACTCGCCGGGTTGCGGCTGATGGCCGACGCGGTCGCCGGCGGCGCGAGCCCGCGCGATGCCGTTGCGGCGCGCCGGCCGCCGGTGTTCTTCAAGCGCCAGCCGGTCGTGATGAAGGCGGTGGCGCGCTGGCGGGAGCCGGCGATCATGGCGGCGATCGAACGGGGCCTGCGCGCCGAGGCGGACTGCAAGCGCACCGGGGCGGTGCCCGAGGCGATCGTGCGGCAGATGCTGCTGGGGCTCGCGCAGCGCGCCGCCCGCGCCTGAGGTTCAGGCGCCGTAGCCGCCGCCCGGCGTTTCGATACGATCGCGCCGCCGGCCGCGAGTTCGACCTGGTCGCGAGCATCGGCACCCGCAGGCGCACACCGGCGATCTCGGTCTCGAAGGAACGGGCATAGGCGCCGTCGCAGAGCGCGACATCGGTCGAGGTTCCGCCCATGTCGAAGCCGACGATGCGGGTGAAGGTGCCGCCGCGATCGATCCAGAACTGCCACGGCCCGCCCATGAACCCGCCTCTTGACGATGCGCGCGCCTGTCCATCATGCGTCCGCCGGGCGCGCATCTGCCTCCACCCCCTTTCCAGCATGCGCGGACGGGGCCATATCGTCGCGGGGACATTTCGGGAACATGGCTATGGCAGGGTCGGGCTACATCACCGTGCGCGGCGCGCGTGAGCACAATCTGAAGAACATCGACGTCCGCATCCCGCGCGACCAGCTCACCGTGATCACCGGGCTGTCCGGCTCCGGCAAGTCCTCGCTCGCCTTCGACACGATCTATGCCGAGGGGCAGCGCCGCTATGTCGAGAGCCTGTCCGCCTATGCGCGGCAGTTCCTCGAACTGATGGGCAAGCCGGATGTGGACAGTATCGAGGGCCTCTCGCCGGCGATCTCGATCGAGCAGAAGACGACCTCGCGCAACCCGCGCTCCACGGTTGGCACCGTTACCGAAATCCACGACTACATGCGCCTGCTCTGGGCCCGCGCCGGCGTGCCCTATTCGCCGGCGACCGGCCTGCCGATCGAGGCGCAGACGGTGAGCCAGATGGTCGACCGGGTGATGGCGATGGCGCCCGGCACCCGCCTGCTGCTGCTCGCCCCGGTGGTGCGCGACCGCAAGGGCGAATACCGCAAGGAACTCGCCGAATTGCAGCGCCGCGGCTTCACCCGCGTGAAGGTGGACGGCAAGCTCTACGAGATTGCCGAGGTGCCGGCGCTCAACAAGAAGATCAAGCACGAGATCGAGGCGGTGGTGGACCGCATCGTCGTGCGCGAGGGCGCGGAACAGCGGCTTGCCGATTCCTTCGAAACCGCGCTCGCCCTTTCGGATGGCATCGCCTATGCCGAGAACGCCGACACAGGGGAGCGCACGGTGTTTTCCGCCCGCTTCGCCTGCCCGGTCTCCGGCTTCACGATCGAGGAGATCGAGCCGCGCCTGTTCAGCTTCAACTCGCCGCACGGCGCCTGCCCCGAATGCGCCGGGCTCGGCACCGAGACCGTGTTCGACCCCGCGCTGATCGTGCCCGACGAGCGCCGCTCGCTCGCCGACCAGGCCATCGCCCCCTGGGCCAACGCGCAGTCGCCCTATTACGACCAGACGCTGGCCTGCCTCGCGAAGCATTTCCGGGTGAAGCTGACCACACCCTGGGAAGACCTGCCCGAGACGGTTCGCGAGGCGATCCTGTTCGGCGCCGGCAAGACGGAGATCGACTTTTCCTACAAGGACGGGGTGCGCGCCTATACCGTCACCCGCCCGTTCGAGGGGGTGGTGCGCAATCTCGAACGCCGGATGCGCGAGACCGACAGCGTGTGGGTGCGCGAGGAGCTGGCGCGCTACCAGGCCGAGCAGCCCTGCCGGCGCTGCCAGGGCGCGCGCCTGCGCGACGAGGCGCTGGCCGTCCGGGTTGCCGGGAAAAACATCGCCGAGGCCTCGGATCTTTCGATCCGCGAGGCGCGCGACTGGTTCGCCACCGTGCTCGACACGCTGACCCCGCAGCGCCAGGACATCGCCCGCCGCATCCTCCGCGAGATCAACGAGCGGCTGCAATTCCTCGTCGATGTCGGGCTCGACTATCTCTCGCTCGCCCGCAGCTCGGCCACGCTGTCGGGCGGGGAAAGCCAGCGCATCCGCCTCGCCAGCCAGATCGGCTCCGGCCTGACGGGCGTGCTCTACGTTCTCGACGAACCCTCGATCGGCCTGCATCAGCGCGATAACGAACGGTTATTGGGCACGCTGCGCCGGCTGCGCGATCTCGGCAACACGGTGCTGGTCGTCGAGCATGACGAGGATGCGATCCGCAGCGCCGACCACGTGATCGATATCGGCCCGCGCGCCGGCGTGCATGGCGGCGAGCTGGTCGCCGAGGGCACCGTCGCGGACATCGCCGCCAATCCGCGCTCGCTCACCGGCGACTATCTCTCCGGGCGACGTTCCATTGCGGTTCCGGAACGGCGCCGGCCGGTCGATCCCGCGCGGATGCTGAAACTCGTCGGCGCCCGCGGCAACAATCTCAAGACCGTCACCGGCGAATTCCCCCTCGGCGTGTTCACCGCCATCACCGGCGTCTCCGGCGGCGGCAAGTCCACCCTGGTGATCGACACGCTCTACAAGGCGGTCTCCCGCCGGCTGATGGGCTCGGGGCAGGTGCCCGCGCCGTTCGAGCGGCTCGACGGGCTCGACCTGCTCGACAAGATCATCGAGATCGACCAGTCGCCGATCGGCCGCACCCCGCGCTCCAACCCCGCGACCTATACCGACCTGTTCGCCCCGATCCGCGACTGGTTCGCCGAACTGCCCGAAAGCCGCGCGCGCGGCTACAAGTCCGGCCGCTTCTCCTTCAACGTCAAGGGCGGGCGCTGCGAAGCCTGCCAGGGCGACGGGGTGCTGAAGATCGAGATGCACTTCCTGCCCGACGTCTTCGTCACCTGCGACACCTGCAAGGGAAAACGTTACAATCGCGAAACGCTGGAAATCCGCTTCCGGGAGAAATCCATCGCCGATGTGCTCGACATGAATGTCGACGAGGCGATGGGCTATTTCTCCGCCCAACCCCGCATCCGCGACCGGCTCGAACTGCTCGGCAAGGTCGGGCTCGGCTATATCAAGCTCGGCCAGGCGGCCACGACCCTTTCCGGCGGCGAGGCGCAGCGGATCAAGCTCGCCAAGGAACTCGCCCGCCGCGCCACCGGCCGCACGCTCTACATCCTCGACGAGCCGACAACCGGCCTGCATTTCGAGGATGTCAGGAAATTGCTGGAGGTTCTCCATGCGCTGGTGGATGCCGGCAATACCGTGATCGTGATCGAGCACAATCTGGAAGTGATCAAGACCGCCGACTGGATCATCGATCTCGGCCCCGAGGGCGGGGATGGCGGCGGCGAGATCGTCGCTGCCGGCACGCCGGAAGAGGTCGTGACGAACGAGCGGTCTCATACCGCGAGCTTCCTCGCGCCCCTGTTGCCGAAGCCGGCGGCGCGGAGCGCCGGGCGGCGTCGCAAGGTGGCGTGATGCTGCCGGCCTGGAAGCGGGCGCTGCTCCGCTTCCCGCCGCTCGCCCGCATCGCCGCGCGGGAGGGCGCGCTGCACAACCGGGTCGCCGCACTCGAAGCCGAGCTCGCCGCCCTGCGGCGGCCGCCGGCGCCGCCATTCCCGATCGTCCACGCGATCGAGCATTTCTGGTGCGACCGCTGCGGCGTGTTTGTCTGCGGCTGGATCCATGCCCATGCGGTGAAGGTGCGCGCGGTCGCGCTGCGCGTCGGCGACCGCCGCACCGATCCGGTGCCGCCGGCGCCACGCCCGGACGTGCAGTCGCATTATCCCGAGATCGGCGACAGCGGCTTCAGCCTCTACCTCGAGGCTCCGCCTTTCCAGCCCGCCAGCCTCGAGATCGCGACCGATGCCGGCGACGTCTCGATCCCGCTCGAACCGCCGCCGCTGCCGCCGCCGCCGCCCTCGCCGCTGGTGATCCGGCCCTTCATCGACGAACTCCGGCAACGGCGCGGCCGGGTGCTGGAAATCGGCGCCCGCCTCGTCAGCCCCGGTGCCTATGCGCGGGCCCGCGATTTCGAACCGGACTGCCATTATGTCGGCTGCGACATTCATCCCGCGCCGGGCGTGGACCTCGTGGCCGACGCGCACTCCCTGACGGCGGCGACCGGCCGGGCCGCCTTCGAGGGCATCTTCTCGGTCGCGGTGATGGAACACATCGCCGAGCCCTGGCGCGTCGCCGCCGAGATCAACCGCGCCCTTACCCCGGGCGGCCTGACCTTCCACATCACCCACCAAACCTTTCCCCTGCACGAGACGCCGAACGATTTCTGGCGCTACTCGGACGAGGCGATGCGGATCCTGTTCGGCCCGGCGCGCGGCTTCGAGATCGTCGATGCCGGCATGCGCAGCCCGGTCAGCCTGGTGCGGCTGTTCCCCGGCCGCGCGGCGGCGGACATGGAGATCACCCGTCACGCCGGCTATGTCGGCACCTGGGTGCTGGCGCGGAAAGTCGCCGAAATCGCCGACGACGCGCCGGATGCCGGGATGAGCGGCGATCTCGCCGAACGCAGCCGCGCCTATCCGAAGCGCGGCTGAGCCTCGGGGACGTTCCGGCCGGATGGGTCCACCCGACCGGACAGCGAGGCCCCGCTATTCCCCGGCGGCGAGCGGCGCCACCGTCACCGGCACCGACTTGTAGGTCGGCGTGCCGCTCTGCCGGTCGTGCCGGGCCAGCGGCATCAGCACGTTGGCCTCCGGGTAATAGGCGGCGACCGAGCCTTCCGCGATGTCGTATTCGATGGCGGTGAACCCGGCGAGGCGATGCGCCCCGTCCTCGGCATGGGCGACGTCGATCCGCCCGCCATGCTCGATGCCGAGCCGCGCCATGTCCGCGCGGTTCATGAACACGACGTCGCGCCGGCCGAACACGCCGCGATAGCGGTCGTCCATCCCGTAGATCGTGGTGTTGTACTGGTCATGGCTGCGGATCGTGGTCAGCAGCAGGGGGGCCTGCGCCGCGCCGGCACCGGCCGGCGGCATGAACTCGGCGCGGCCCGAGGCGGTGCGCCAGACGCGCTCGGCCGGCGGGATCGGCAGGCGGAAGCCGCCCGGCACGGCGATCCGCGCGTTGAAATCGGCGAATTCGGGGAACACCGCCTCGATCGCGTCGCGGATCAGGGCGTAATCGGCCACCATCTCGCGCCAGGGCACGGTGCTGCGGGGCAGGGTGGCCATGGCGATGCCGGCGACGATCGCCGGCTCCGAGCGCAGCAGCTTCGAGGCCGGCGCGAGCTTGCCGGCCGAGGCATGCACCATCGACATCGAGTCCTCGACGGTGATGACCTGCGGCCCGCTCTCCTGGATATCCTCCTCGGTGCGGCCGAGGCAGGGCAGGATGATCGATTCCCGGCCGATCAGCAGGTGCGAGCGGTTGAGCTTGGTGGCGACATGCACGGCGAGGTCGAGCCGCCGCATCGCCGCGGCGCAGGCCTCGGTATCCGGCATGGCGATGGCGAGGTTGCCGCCGAGGGCGATCAGCGCGCGGGAGTCGCCGCGCAGCATCGCCTCCATCGCAGCGACCGCGTCATGCCCGTGGGCGCGCGGCGGGGTGAAGCCGAAGCGCTGCGCGATCCGCTCCAGCATCGCCTCGCCCGGCTTCTCGGTGATCCCCACGGTGCGGTCGCCCTGCACGTTGGAATGGCCCCGCAGCGGGCAGATCCCGGCACCCGGCCGGCCGAAATTCCCGCGCAGCAGCAGCAGGTTGGCGATCTGCCGCACATTCTGCGTGCCGGTCGCGTGCTGGGTGATGCCCATACCGTAGGTGACGATGGTCGATTTCGCCCGCGCGTAATGCCCGGCCACGGTGGCGAGATCGGCGCGCGAGAGCCCGCTCGCCGCCTCGATCCGCTCCCACGGCGTCGCCCGCAGGTCGGCGGCGAGATCCTCGAACCCGTTCGTGTGCGCCGCGATGAACGCCCGATCGAGGATGCCGGCCTCCGGCCCCGCCTCGGCGTCGAGTTCGAGCAGCGCCTTCATGATGCCCGAGAGTGCGGCGGCATCGCCGCCGACCCGCACCTTCAGGTAGGTCGAGGCGATCGGCGTCGCCCCCCGCGTCGCCATCTCGACCGCGTTCTGCGGGTCGGCGAAGCGTTCCAGCGCCCGCTCGCGCATCGGGTTGAACACGATGATCGGCACCCCGCGGCGCGCGACCTCGTGCAGCGTGCCCATCATCCGCGGATGGTTGGTGCCGGGATTGTGGCCCATCGCGATGATCAGGTCGCAATGGTCGAAATCGTCGAGCGAGACGGTGCCCTTGCCGAACCCGATCGACTGCGGCAGCCCGACGCTGGTGGCCTCGTGGCACATGTTCGAGCAGTCGGGGAAATTGTTGGTGCCGTATTCGCGGGCGAAGAGCTGGTAGAGGAACGCCGCCTCGTTCGAGGCGCGGCCGGAGGTGTAGAACTCGACCATGTCGGGGTCGGGCAGGGCGCGCAGCACCGCGCCGATGCGGGCGAAGGCGTCGTCCCAGCCGATCTCGCGATAGGTGTCGCTCTCATGGTCGTAGGCCAGCGGGTGGGTGAGCCGCCCGGCATCCTCCAGCGCGTGGTCCGACCAGCCGAGCAACTCGCTGACCGTGTGGGCGGCGAAGAAATCGGGGCCGACGCGCTTGCGCGTCGCTTCCCAGGTCACCGCCTTGGCGCCGTTCTCGCAGAACTGGAAGGTCGAGGTGTGTTCCTTGTCCGGCCAGGCGCAGCCGGGGCAGTCGAACCCGGTGGGCTTGTTGGTGCGCAGCAGCAGGCGGGCGGCGTCGCCGGCATCCATCTGGGTGCGGATCGCCTTGGCGGTGGCGCGCAGCGCGCCCCAGCCGCCGGCCGGCGCGTCATAGCGCCGGATTCCCTTCAGGTTGTGATCGGGCACGATGCGACGTCGGGTGGTCATGGGCAGCATCTCCGCTAGAGCGCCTTCCGATCCTCCCGGACCGGATGCCGTGCTCTATGATATTGACAATTAAAGCAGGCTCCTCGACGTTTCAAGTGGATTTGAATAATTCGCTGAGCGGCGCAGCGATCAGATAGATCATGGTGATGAAGGTTTGGGCGTTTCGGTAACCGCGGGCTCTGGCGCGGGCGGCCTTGAAGATTCCGTTGAGGGCTTCCATGCGGGCGTTGCTGTAGGTTGAAGCCCAGCGGCGAAGGATGCGTTCCTTCTGCTTTTCGACGGTTTTGATGGCGGTGAGAACCGGATCCAGCATTGGGCCGAGACTGACTTTTTTGCGGGCGTGACGGATGAAATGGGACAGTCGCCAGCGGGCGGCCTGGAGCGTCGGCGCGATACGGACCCAGCGGAGCTTCTCCTTGATCTGCCAGGCGACGGCGGTCAGCAGACCGCCGGCCTCCAGTTCGGCCAGGGCGACAGCCTGCTTTTGCGTGAGGTTGCGTTCCCTGGCCTTGAGCACGGCCCAACGAACGGCGGACGGCATTTTGACCAACCGCGCCTCGGCCTTGCGCACGTCGTCGACGGCCCTGGTAAACAACTGCACGACATGGAACCAGTCGACCGTCACTGAAGCTTCGGGGAAGCTTTCACCCAGAGCCGCCAGAAAAGGCGGGGGACATGTCGCARRCCAATCTCGACGATCTGTCCCGGCTTGCCGTG
>NZ_JFHO01000058.1:0-29084 GCF_000724705.2 Acidiphilium sp. JA12-A1 | reverse complement strand
GAGCCACCGTGCCGCGGCATGCGCCGGCCGCGCCGCGCCCGCGCCCGGCGCGCGGATCGTGAGGCCGGATGCGGCGGGCGACGCCGCCTGGCACGAGGCGGCGGAAACCCTCGCCGCCGGCTGCTCGGTCGTGATCGATGCGGCGTTCGGCGACGAAGCCACCCGCGCCCGCGCCCTCGCCCTCGCCACCGCCCACGCCGCGCCGTTCGAGGGGCTGTGGAGCCTGGGTCCGGTGCCGCCGGATGCCGCCGCCTGGCGCCCGCCCGATGCCGCGAAAAGGACATCCCCATGACCCGCGCCCCGCTCTCGCTGTTCGGCCTGCATGGCAGCCGACCGCTCGCCGAACAGGTCGCCGCCCGGCTGGAAATCACCCTCGCCGCGCACGAGGAGCGCGACTTCGAGGATGGCGAGCACAAGGCCCGCCCGCTGCAGGACGTGCGCGGCCACGACGCCTTCGTGCTGCACACCCTGCACGGCGGCGAGGGCGATTCCGCGAATGACCGGCTCTGCCGCCTGCTGTTCTTCTGCGGCGCGCTGCGCGATGCCGGCGCCGCGCGCGTCACCGCGGTGGCGCCCTATCTCTGCTACGCGCGGAAGGACCGGCGGACCAAGACCAACGATCCCGTCACCACCCGCTACGTCGCCGCGATGTTCGAGGCGGTCGGCATCGGCCAGGTGATCACGCTGGAGGTGCACAACCTCGCCGCGTTCGAGAACGCCTTCCGCTGCCCGAGCCTGCACGTCCCCGCCGCGCCGCTGTTCGCCGCGCATTTCGCGCCCCTGCTGCGCCGGGTTCCGGCGGTGGTGGTGTCGCCGGATACCGGCGGCGCCAAGCGCGCCGAACAGGTCCGCGAGGCGCTCGAAACCCTGCGCGGCGCGCCGGTGAGCGCCGCCTTCATGGAAAAGCACCGCTCCGGCGGGGTGGTGACCGGCACGCTCTTCGCCGGCGACGTGCGCGGCCGCGTGGCCATCATCGTCGACGACCTGATCAGCACCGGCGGCACGCTGCTGCGCGCGGCCCGCGCCTGCCGCGAGGCCGGCGCCGCCGAAATCCACGCCGCCGCCGCGCACGGCCTGTTCACCGGCGGCGCCGAAGACCTCTTCGCCGCCGGCCTGTTCGAGAGCATCGTGGTCAGCAGCACGGTGCCGCCGTTTCGCCTCGCCGGGGCGGCCAGGGCGCGGCTGACGGTCCTCGACGCCGCCGAGCCGCTCGCCCGGGCGATCGCCGCCTGCCACGATGCCGGCTGACCCTCCCCTCCCCGCCGCGGCGGACGCGATCGCGGCGCTGGCGGCGCGGGGCGACATCGCGGTCCGGGCGCTGCTGCTCGGCGAGCGGCTGGACCTGCGGCGGCTCGACCGGGCGAAGCCATTGGCGACGGCGCCGCTCGCGCTCGCGCTTCCGGCGGCCGGCGGCGTCGCGGTCCTGTTCCGCTACGGCGCCGCGGTGCTGTTCGGCGCCGACGAGGGGGCAACGGCCCGCCTTCTCGCCGCGCTCGCGCCCTTCGTCGCCGAGCCCTTCGCCAGCCCCGAGACCGAGACGGCCCGCCTGCGGATCGGCCCCGGGCCGCCGCCGGCCGGCGACGAGGGCGCCATCGCGCTGCCGCACTGCGCGATCGAGCATCTGCAACTGATCGCCGACGTGCTGGCGAAGAGCCTGGTGCTGGCGCGTTACGAAACGGTGATGGCCGGGATGTTCGACCGGATCGAGCCGCTCGCCGCGGAACTGCGGGCGCGGGGCCGGGTGAACGCGCGCGGGCGGGTATTGCTGCGGCAGATCGGCGTCGTCCTCGGCATCCAGCACCGCATGGTCGGCCGCGCCGAGACGGCGGAAAAGCCCGAACTGCTCTGGGACCATCCCGAACTCGAGCGCCTGCACCTGCATCTCGCCGAGGAATACGAGCTCCGCGAGCGCGACCGCGCGCTCGACCGCAAGCTCGATCTCGCCGGCCGGACGGTGGAGACCCTGCTCGGCCTCGTCCAGGCGCGCAGCAGCCTGCGGGTCGAGTGGTACATCGTCGCGCTGATCCTCGCCGAACTCGGCCTCGCCCTCTACGCGCTGCCGCCGCTGCGCTGAGGCCGCGCCGCGGCGCGGGCGAGGATGGCGGTCACCTCGCCGTCCTCGAGCTGGGGAAAATCGAGATAGAACGCGCCGACCGCGCCGAGCGAGGCCGGCGTCTCCACGCAGGCGATCTCGTCCGCCAGCGGGCGCAGCGCCGCCAGCGAGTCGGGCGCCGCGACCGGCACGGCGAGCACGAGCCGCGCCGGCCGCAGCGCCCGCATGGCGCGCAGCGCGACGCGCATCGTCGCCCCGGTCGCGATCCCGTCATCGACGACGATCGCCGCGGCGCCGGCCACCGGCACCCGCGTCCGGCCCGCGCCATACACCGCCCGACGGCGCGCGATCTCCTCGATCTGGCGCGCGGTTTCGGCCTCGACATAGCGCGCCGGCACCGCCAGCGCGCGGATCAGCCCGTCGTCGAGATACACCAGCGGCGGATCGCCCTCGGCGACGGCGCCGATGGCGAGTTCCTTCTGGTCCGGCGCGCCGATCTTGCGGACGATGACGATGTCGAGCGGCGCCTCCAGGTCCGCCGCCACCTCGAACCCGACGGGCAGGCCCCCGCGCGGCAGGGCGAGCACGACGGGATGGCGGTGCCGCAGGTGGCGGAGCCGGGCCGCGAGGCGGCGCCCGGCATCGGCGCGGTCGCGGAACATGGGGCGGGGTTCAGCCCGGCGCGGCCTGCGCCGCCGCCCACAATGCCCGCGCCCCGCGCGGCAGCGCCTCGACCACGTGGGCGAGCTGCCCCGGCGCCATCCGCCGCTCGATCACGCGGATCACCGCGCCGGCGACGCGCCCGACATCCTGCAACTCGTCATGCCCGGCGAGTTCCGCGCGCAACGCCTCGGCGAAATCGCGATTGTGCGCGGCGCGCAGGCGCTCCGGCGACGGATGCCAGCCCTCGTAATAGACCCCGCGCACGATGGTCGGCATCTCGGCGCCGAAATGGGCCACCAGCCCGACCGGCAGCCGGTCGCGCACGGCGTGCAGCGTCGCCCGCAGCGCCGCATAGGCCGCCCGCTCGTTGTCGAAGCCGAGTTCGCCGGCGATTTCATGCAGCCACTCATGCGCCCGCTGCACCGAGGTATCGAGACTTGCGGCCTTCATCACCGGCCCTCCGTTCGATGTCGTCATGCCCGCAGGCTAGAGCAGAATCAGGGGCAACGCAGTCGTCCGATCGGGTTACAATGCGGTCCGGCGAAATGCGTTCCGGCGACTGGCGAATTTCGTTTCGACTTGTTACACATGGCGCAGCCGCCCCCGCCGGGCGGCTGAAGGGGATCCTTCGATGGACGATGATGACGCGCCGTTGGCGGCGCCCGCCCCGCCGCCCGGCTTCGCCCGGTATTTCCCCCTGGAGCGCCCGCCGCCGCCGCCGCGCACCTTCGAACTCGGCCTCGTGCTCGGCGGCACCGTCTCGGCCGGCGCCTATACCGCCGGCGCGCTCGACGCGCTGGTCGAACTGCTCGACGCCTGGGAGGCGACCGACCCGCCGCACCGGGTTCGCCTGCCGATCGTCACCGGCTGTTCCGGCGGCGGCATCACGGCGGGGATTCTCGGCCTTTACGCCCGCAAGGCCCATCACCCGATGCCGGACGATTTCGCCGCCCTGATGGCGACCGCCGCGATGCCGGACAATCCGCTCTTCGATGTCTGGGTCAACCGGGTCGACGGCCTCGCCTTTCTCGACCCGTCCGACCTCGCGGGCGGGACGGCGGCCTCGCTGCTCAACTGCCGGCGCCTCGACGAGATCGCGCGGGACATGGTCCGCTATGGCGAAACGCCCAACGGGTTCGGCCGCGCCTATCTGCCCGACCCGTACCGGATGATCCTGTCCGTCACCAATGTCGAGGGCATTCCCTACCGGTTCGACGTCCCGGCCTTCACCGGCTGGACGGGCGGAAACTACGCCCAGCACGCCGACTACGCCCGCTTCGCGCTGCCCGCGAGCGGCATCGCCGCCGACCCCGCCGGCGCGCGGCGGCCGGACGAATTCTGGATCGGCATGAACCCGTCCGGCGAGGGCTTCGCCGATTTCGGCACGCTGATGCAATATGCGCTGGCCGGCGGCGCCTACCCGATGGCGCTGCGGCCCCGCGCGCTCACCCGCCCGGCCGCGCAGTACCGCTATCGCCCGCATGTGCTGCGGACGCCCTCCGGCGCGATCTGCGAGCCGCTGGTCCCCGACTGGTCCAGCCTGCCGACCACCGGCGGGCAGGTCGGCTTCACCGGCATCGATGGCGGCGTGTTCGACAACAATCCGGTCCTGCTCGCGCATCGCGAACTCGCCGGCATGGCCGCCCCGCTCGAACCCGGGCCGGACGCGGCGCGGCGCGCCCTGCTGCTGATCGACCCCACGCTGCACCAGCCCCGCGCGCCCGGCCGCGTGGCGGGCGGGATGGGCGGCATCGGCCTCGCCGCGCTCGGAGCGATGGAGGCCGGCGCCAACTACCTCACCGCCGATCTCGACATGATGGCCGACCCGCGGATCTTCAGCCATTTCCAGCTCGTGCCGGTCCGGCCGGACCGCAAGACGGCGGGCGCCGCCGCCGCCGCCACCACCGTCCTGCACGCCTTCGGCGGCTTCTTCTGCCGGGCCTTCCGGGTCCACGATTTCATGCTCGGCCGGCTGAACATGCGCGACTATCTGCGCCGCGTGCTGATCCTGCGCGCCGACAACCCGCTCTTCGACGGCTGGAGCCTCGCCGAGCGGCAACGCCACGCGCTCGATGCCGATGGCGCCCCCCTGCCCACGGTAGACGGCGCGACGCCGCCCGCCGCCTACTGGCTGCCGGTGATCCCCGACAGTCTCGGCCCGGCGCCCGGCGGCCATGCCGGCATCCTGCCCTGGCCCGCGGGGCAACTCGACCCCGAAACGCTGCGCCCGGCACTCGGCCGGCGGGTGGCCGCCCTTCTCGCCATCGCGCAGAAAGACGAGATCTTGGGGCTGCTGGCCAATCTCTGGTTCGACGCCGGCGAACGCTTCATCTCGGCGCGGATCACCGGCGATATCGTCGCCGCCTTCCGGGCGGCGCTGGAACGGCACGATCTGCTGCCGCGCGCCGGCGGCGCCGGCTGAGGCGCCCGTTACCGCGCGCGCGCGTGGCCGGCATCCACCAGCGCGAAGAGCAAGACGAGCCCGATCACGGCAAAGCCGGCGCTGGCCAGGAAGGTCGCCGCCGGCCCGGCCAGGCTCCACGCCACGCCGGCGAGCAGGCTCGCCGCCAGCAGCGCCACCCCGCCGGCGAGGTGAAAGATGCCGAACGCCGTGCCCCGCGCCGTCTCCGGCGCCGCGTCCGACACCAGCGCCGACAGCACGCCCTGGGTCAGCCCCATATGCAGGCCGAACAGGGCGATGCCGGCCATGCCCACCACAAGGCCCGGCGCGAAGCCGAGGCACAGATCGGCGAGCACCAGCACCCCGAATCCGGCCGCCAGCACGCCCCGCCGGTCCAGCCGGTCCGCCAGCCGCCCGGCCGGATAGGCCGCAAGCCCGTAGACCACGTTCATCACCACCAGCACCGCCGGGGTGAGCGCCAGCGGCAGGCCGAGGCTGCGGGCGCGCAGCACGAGGAACGCCTCGCCGAAGCGGGCGAGCGTCAGCACCGCGCCGGCGAGCACGACGGCACGGAACCGCGGGCCGAGCTGGACGAATTCGCTCCGCCGCAGCGGCAGGCGCGCGGGCCGGTGGCTCGCCTTGCGCGGCGGATCGCGCACCGCGACCGCGAGCAGCAGCACGGCGGCAAGGCCGAAGGGCAGCGCCAGCCAGAAGACGAGGCGGATATCGTCGCCGCTCGCCGCCATCAGCACGATCGCGAGCAGCGGGCCGGCGAAGGCGCCCACCGTGTCGAGCGACTGGCGCAGGCCGAACGCCGCCCCGCTCATCCCGGGCGGCGCGAGATCGCCCACCAGCGCATCGCGCGGCGCCCCGCGCACCCCCTTGCCGATCCGGTCGAACACGCGCGCGCCGAGCACCCAGCCCGCCGCCGGGGCGAGCGCGAAGACGGGTTTCGACAGCGCCCCCATCGCATAGCCGGCGACGGCCAGCGCCTTGCGCCGGCCGAGCCGGTCGCTGAGCCAGCCCGAGAACACCTTGACGATCGAGGCCGTGCCCTCGCCCACCCCTTCGATCAGCCCGACCATCTCGGTGCCGGCGCCGAGCGTGACGACGAGAAAGACCGGCAGCAGCGCGTGGATCATCTCCGAGGAGATATCCATCAGCAGGCTCACGCAGCCGAGCGCCCAGATCGCGCGCGGCAGGCGCGGCCGCGCGAGGTCCGTGCCGAGCGGGGCGCTCATGCCGTCAACGCGCGGGTCGGGGCATCATGCCGCCCTTGCGGGCGCCGCCAGTCCCAGTCCGTCATCGCCGCACCTCCTGATTCGCAGGTAGGACGATATGCGGGCCGATGCCAAGCCCGCCGGCATCACCCCGCCAGCGCGGCCGCCCCGGACCGGGCGCGCGGGCGGGCCGGAAAGGCCAGCACCGGGCGGCCGCTGGTGAAGGTGCCGACGCGCTCGATGATCGCGGCGGCGTCGATGCCGTTGGCGCGGTAGAGATCGGCGATGGTGCCGGTCTGGCCGAAGCGCTCGACGCCGAGCGGCAGCACCGCATGGCCGGCGACGCCGCCGAGCCAGGACAGGGTGGCGGGATGGCCGTCGATCACCGTGACGATGCGGCAGTCGCGCGGGAGCGGCGCCAGCAGCCGCTCGGCCAGCGAGGTCACCGCCTCGCCGCGGCAGCGCGCGCGCTGGGCCGCGCTCCAGCCGGCATGCAGCCGGTCGGCCGAGGTGACGGCGAGCACGCCGATATCGCGCCGGCTTTCCGCCAGCGCCCCGGCGGCGCGGATCGCCTCCGGCGCCACCACCCCCTGATAGGCGATGACGAGTTCGGCGTTCGGCCCCGGCTCGCGCAGCCAGTAGGCGCCCTCGGTCGCCCCCTGCCGCCAGGCGGTGCCGCGCCGGCCCGGCTGCTCGACCGGGTTGGTCGACAGGCGCAGATAGACCGAGCCGCCCGCCGCATCGGCGAGGCCGGTGCGCGGATCGGTATACGGATCGGCGGCGTCGCGCTGGAGATGGTCGAACGCCCATTCCATGATCGCCGCCAGCTCGTCGGCGAAGGCCGGCTCGAAGGCGGCGAGCCCGGGCTGGGTCATGCCGATCGCCGGCGTGCCGATCGACTGGTGCGCCCCACCCTCCGGCGCGAGGGTGACGCCCGAGGGCGTGCCGACCAGCAGGAAGCGGGCATCCTGGTAACAGGCGTAGTTCAGCGCATCGAGCCCGCGGGCGATGAACGGATCGTAGACGGTGCCGATGGGGATGAGGCGGCGGCCGAACAGCGAACGGGCGAGGCCGGCGGCGGCGAGCAGCAGCATCAGGTTGGTCTCGGCGATGCCGAGTTCGAGATGCTGGCCCTCGGGCGCGAAATCCCAGCGCGCGGTCGAGGGGATCTTCTCGGCGCGGAAAAGATCCGCCATCGCCTCGCGGGCGAACAGGCGGCGGCGGTTGACCCAGGGGCCGAGCGAGGTGGTGCCGGTGACGTCGGGCGAGGTGGTGAGGATGCGCGCGGCGAGCGCGCTGTCGCCGCGGGCGAGATCGTCGAGGATGCGGCCGAAGGCGGCCTGGGTGGAGATCTCCCGCTCGCCGGCTGAAGCGAGGGCGGGGACCGGCAGATGCGCATCGTCGTGCCGGCGGCGGCCGGCCGCGAAGAAGGGCACCGCGTCGAGCCAGGCGCGGAAGCCCTCCACATCCGCCACCGCGGCGAAGCGCTCCCATTCCTCGCCCTGCGCCACGCCCATGTGGCGCTGCCAGGCCTGCATCTGCTCGACCGTCATCACCCCGCCGTGATTGTCCTTGTGCCCGGCGATCGGCGTGCCCCAGCCCTTGATCGTGTAGGCGAGGAAGCAGGTCGGGCGGTCGTGGTCGATCGCGGCGAAGGTGTCGGCCATGGTCTGCACGCAGTTGCCGCCGAGATTCTCCATCAGCGCGGCCAGCTCGGCATCGCTGCGCCGGGCGATCAGCGCCGAGACCGCGCCCTGGTCGCCCAGCTCGTCGAGCAGCCGCTTGCGCCAGGCCGCGCCGCCCTGGAAGGTGAGCGCTGCGTAGCGCTGGTTGGGGCAGGAATCGATCCAGCGTCGCAGCGCCTCCCCGCCCGGCTCGGCGAAGGCCGCGCGCTGCAACGCGCCGTACTTGATCCGCACCACATCCCAGCCGAACGCCTCGAAGATCTTCTCGATGCGCTGCCACAGCCCCTCGCGGGCGACGCCGTCGAGCGACTGGCGGTTGTAGTCGATCACCCACCAGACATCGCGCAGCCCGTTCTTCCAGCCTTCCTGGAGGCATTCGTGGATGTTGCCCTCGTCGATCTCGGCATCGCCCATCAGCGCGACCATGCGGCCGCGCCGCACATCCCGCCCCCATGGCTTCGCCGCGATATAGTCCTGCACCAGCGCGGCGAAGGAGGTGATGGCGACACCGAGGCCCACCGAGCCGGTGGAGAAATCCACGTCGTCATCGTCCTTGGTGCGGCTCGGATAGCTCTGGGTGCCGCCGAAGCCGCGGAAATTCTCCAGCCGCTCGCGCGTGGTGTTGCCCATCAGGTATTGCATCGCGTGAAACACCGGGGCGGCGTGCGGCTTGACCGCGACGCGGTCCTCCGGGCGCAGCGCGGTGAAATAGAGCGCCGCCATGATGCCCACCATCGAGGCGGAGGAGGCCTGATGCCCGCCCGTCTTGATCCCGTCCACCTTCGGCCGGAGGTGGTTGGCGTTGTGGATCATCCAGTGCGACAGCCAGAGCAGGCGCTGTTCGGCGGTTTTCAGATGCGGCGTCATTCGCGGTCTCCCGGCGTGAGGGCGGTGCGCCGAGTGTAGGCGGGCGGGCGGGGCGAATCCTTGCGATTCGCGCGGCCCAGGGCAATATCGTGGCGATAGTCTGCAAGGAACCGCGCCATCATGGTGAAATCCGGCACGATCGACGATTTCGATAGGGAGATCCTGTCCGCACTGCGGAGCGACGCGCGGATCTCCATGCTCGACCTCGCCGAGCGGGTCGGGCTGAGCGCGACGCCGGTGGCCCGCCGCGTGCGCCGGCTGGAGCGCGAGGGCATCATCCGCGGCTATACCGTGATGATCGACGAGGCGGCCCTCGGCTTCGACGTGTCGGTGTTCGTCTCGGTCAAGCTCGACAAGCAGGTGGACGACGCGCTGGTGCGCTTCGAGGCGGCCATCGCCTCGTTCCCCGAGGTGGTCGATTGCTGGCTGATGACCGGCAACCGCGACTACCTGCTCCGGGTGGTGACGACGAGCCTCGCCGCGTTCGAGCAGTTCCTGGTCGGGCAACTGACGCGGGTGCGCGGCGTCGCCTCGATCGAGAGCTCGATCCCGCTGCGCCGGGTCAAGGCCGGGGTGTCGCGCTCGGCCTGACCGGCCAGCCCGCGTTCAGGCGCTCGCCGCCAGGGCGGGCGCGGCGGCCGGATCGAACGGACGATCGGGCACCCGCCCCGTCATCTGCAGCCAGTCCGTCACGCCCGCGGCGGGAATCGGACGGCTGAACAGATACCCCTGAACGCTGCCGACGCCCCGCTCCACCAGGTTGCGGTTCTGTTCCGGCGTCTCGACGCCTTCGGCCGTCACCTGCAGCCCGAGCGCGCGGGCGATCGAGAGGATCGCCTCGATCGTCGCATAGCCGTTGCGCCCGGCGTCGCGCACGAAGGACTGGTCGATCTTGATCACGTCGATCGGCAGGTTGCCGAGGAAGGACAGCGACGAGAAGCCGGTGCCGAAATCGTCGAGCAGGATTCCCACGCCCATCTGCCGCAGCCTGTCGAACAGCGGCGCCGAGCGGTCGGCGTCGTGCAGGAACATCGTCTCGGTGATTTCGATCTTCAGGCGCGATGGCGGCAGCCCGGATACCGCCAGCGCGTGCTCGACGTCATCGAGCAGGCTGCCGACCAGCACATGCGAGACCGAGATGTTGACCGTGACGGCGATCGACGGGTCCGGCCAGCCGGTCGCCGCGCGGCACGCCTCTTCCAGCACCCAGCGGCCGATCCGCTCGATCTGCCCGCTCTGCTCGGCGACCGGGATGAACGTCGCCGGGCTGACCGCGCCGCGCACGGGGTGATTCCAGCGCAGCAGCGCCTCGAACGCCGTGCAGGCGCCCGTCCGCGCGTCGATGATCGGCTGGAACACCAGGCGGAACTGATCCCCCTTGATGGCGTCCCGCAGGCCCTGTTCGAGGTCGTAGCGATCCGCCATGTCATCGGCGAGAACCGGGTCGAAGCGCTTGGCCCGGCTCTTGCCCTCGCGCTTCGCCGCATACATCGCGACATCGGCGGCGCGGATCACGCTGTCGGCGGTATCGCCATTGTCGGGATAGAGCGCCACCCCCACCGAGGCCTCGACCCGGCAGACATCCGCGCCCACCGTGATCGGCGTCTTGATCGCCTCGATCAGCCGCTCGGCATGGCGGAGCGCCTCCTCGCCGCCGCAGTCCGGCAGGGCGACGAGGAACTCGTCGCCGCCCCACCGCGCGACGTCCCCCGTCGCGCCGATCACCCGGGCGACGCGCTCGGCGGTTTGCCGCAGAACCTGGTCCCCCATCTCGTGGCCGCGCAGGTCGTTGATCTGCTTGAAGCTGTCGAGATCGATGAACAGCAGCGCGACCCGGCCGGGCGCCCCCACCGAACCCTCCGCGCGCCCGGCGAGGCGGGCGGTGAAGGTCGGGCGGTTGTAGAGCCCGGTCAGCGGATCGGTCGAGGCGAGCCGTCTCAGGGCCGCCGCGTAGCGCTCGCGCTCGGCCACCTCGTGCGCGAGCTGGGCGGTCCGCTCGCACACCCGGCGCTCCAGGCTCTCGTTGGCGTCCGCGAGGTCGCTCTTCATCGCTTCGAGATGAACCCTCTCCTGCTCGGAGCGCAGCGTCAGCACCTGGTTCGTGCGCATCAGGCGCAAGCCGCGCAGCACCGTCCGCGACGTGGTCCGGGCGAAGAAGAACGACGAGATGTAGCCGACGATGCCGATCACCGCGAATTTCTGCCCGCCCGGCTGATACGCGATCAGGGTCTCCGCAACCCCCGGCAGCAGGACGGCGGTGCAATAGGTCACGATCAGCGGAAAGCTGGCGCTCAGGACGGTGACGCTCCCCCCCGCCATGCCGAAACACACCATGAACGCATACGCCCGCTCGACGACGGCGAGATGCGGAAAGAAGAAGATCGGGAAACTGCCGAGCAGCAGGGCCAGGGTCGACGTGCCGAGCCCGAAGCGGCGGATCATCTTCCGGCCGTCGAAAGGCTTCCGGCGGACCCGGGGAAACAGGATGAAGATGTCGACGGAGCGGATCGCGGAAACGAGGACGATGGCGGCGAACCAGGCCAGCAGGGCGGACCACTCGCCCGGCGCCTGCACGAGGAGGATGAGCAGGAACGACACCGCGACCGTGACGAACACGCTGCCGCCGCCCAACGAATAGAGCAGTTCGGCACGATCCCTCTCGATCAGCTCCTCCAGTTCGGGATCGGCTGTTTCGTCAGGCTCTGATCGCTTGGGCTTACGCATGTGAATTCCCGACAGGGGATCGGCTTGACGATCCGGCGCCATACTCGCGGACCGGCGGACCCCCTTGCGGCGCCCGCCACTCCCTCCCGCGCCTTAAGCACGGCAATTCTTAATGGATCGTTATGAAATCCCGGGGCATATCAGGGATGACCTGCCCGCTGACCGGCCGCTCGAAGCACGTCTCCGGCCGGAACACCCACATCCCGCGTCCTGCCGGATTGCCGTCCGATCGGTGGTAGTTTAACGATAAATCTCAACTTGGGAGAGGTGGGCCTCTTTTGCTATGCCGATGATAGCGCAACCAACGGCCGCCCGGCCGCAAGAGCAAAATTTGATCCCGACGCCACGTCAATACGGAGGAAACCGATGAGTTCAAGCACAGGAGCGGCGGAGGTGGGCATGACCCGCTGGTTCCGCCTCATTCCCATCGCGATGATCGTCTACATCATCTCGTTCATGGACCGCACCAACATCGCCTACGCCTTTTCGGGAATCGGCCACGATTTCCACATCACCAAGGCGGACGAGGGCACCGCGGGCGGCATCTTCTTCGTCGGCTACGTGCTGCTGCAGATTCCCGGCGGCTGGCTGGCCGAACACTGGTCCGCCAAGAAATTCGTCGCCATCATGATCTGCTTCTGGGGGCTGATGGCGCTGGCCTGCGGGCTCGCGCAGAATTTCACCCAGCTCGTGATCTTCAGGTTCCTTCTCGGCGTCGCCGAGGGCGGGATCTGGCCGGCCACGCTGGTGCTGCTGTCGCACTGGTTCCCCGTGCAGGAGCGCGCCCGCGCCTACGGCTTCTGGATCGCCAACCTGGCGATCTCGTCGATCATCACCCAGCCGCTGTCGGGCTTCATCGTCGCCGGCTCGGACTGGCGCACGCTCTTCTTCGTCGAAGGCGCGCTGCCCTTCATCATCGCGCTGCCGCTCTGGCTGATCTTCATCAAGGACCGGCCCGAAGATGCCCATTGGTGCCTGCCCGCCGAGCGCGACTACATCAACCGCTCGCTCGCCCAGGACCGCGCCAACGAACCCGAGCCGGGACCGTTCAGCGACATCTTCAAGTCCGCGACTGTGTGGCGCCTCGTGGTGGTCTATTTCCTCGTGCAGGTCGGCTTCTACGGGCTGAACATGTGGATGCCCACCCTGCTCAAGTCCCTCACCCATGCGGGCTTCGGCGCGGTCGGCCTGATCGCGACGCTGCCCTACGTGGTCGCGGGGCTGATGCTCTGGTTCAACGGCTGGTGGGCGGACACCAACCGCCGCTACTCCCGCCACGTCTTCCTGCCCATGACGCTGGCGGCCGTCAGCCTCATCCTGTCGGTGACGGTCGGCGAGGGCATGATCCTGCTGTCCATCTTCTTCCTCTGCCTCGCGATGGGCGGCGCGATGTCCTATGACGGCCCGTTCTGGGCGGCCGCCTCGCGCACGCTGCCCGTCGCCCTGGTCGGCGGCGCCATGGGGCTGATCAACGCGCTCGGCAATCTCGGCGGCTATCTCGGGCCGTTCCTGGGCGGCTATCTCCAGGACAAGACGCACAATTTCTACGCCACGGCGATCCTCTTCGCCATCTCGCTGTTCGCCGCCGGCCTCGTGATGCTGACGATCAGGGTCCGCGAAACGGCCCCGACCGTGCACGGCCCCGCGGTCAGCCCCGCCGAATGAGCCAGTGTCCCGGACACTGGAAAACGATAAGAACAATAGTCTAGCACCAAGCTGACGAAGGCACCGGCCGGTTCCACCCGCGCCGGTGCCACCTCGTCCATCCCCGAACGCCCCTGAACGCGGTCCATCGACACGGCGGACGAACGCCGGACATGACGCGGCGTTCGCCGCCATCGGCCGCACCCTTCCGGATCACCCTGGCCGCCGGGGGCCAGCGCGCCGGCTCATAGGCTTATGCACAAATGCGATTTGCCGCCGCCCCGGCGTGCTGACTAACGTCCGGTGTCCACTGGAGGTCACCGATGCCGGATACGCCCCTGCGCAACCGCCTCTCCGCGCTTCTCGCCCAGCGTCCGCCCCGGCACACGCTGCCGCAGGCCTTCTACACCGATCCCGAGATCTTCGAGTTCGACCTGCGCGAGATCTACGGCCGCAGCTGGCTGCTCATCGGGCTGGAAACCGAGATCCCCGACCCCGGCAGCTATCTCGCGATGACCATCGGCCGCTCGCCGATCCTCCTGCTCCGCGGACAGGACGGCGTGCTGCGCGGCTTCTTCAACACCTGCCGCCATCGCGGCGCGCAGATCCTGGCCGATGGCTGCGGCCACGCGCAGCGCCTGCTCTGCCCCTATCACCAGTGGATGTATGACGACACCGGCGCCCTGCGCGGCGCCGGCCGCATGCCGCGCGAGTTCGACAAGTCCGCCCACGGTCTGAACCCGATCCATGTCCGCACCGTCGCCGGCACCGTCTATGTCTGCCTCGCCGCCGAGCCGCCCGAATTCGACGCCTTCCACGACCATCTCGCGCCGATGCTCGCCGGCCACGATCTCGGCAACGCCAAGCTCGCCGCCGAATGCACGCTGTTCGAGCGCGGCAACTGGAAGCTGGTGATGGAGAACGCGCGCGAGTGCTATCACTGCGGCGCCGGCCATCCCGAGCTCGCCCGCTCCTTCCCGACCGACGTGCGCGGCAATTTCAGCACCGCCGGCATGGTCGACCTGCCCGGCTTCATCGCGCGGATGGAGGCGCTCGGCCTGCCTTCCGCCGCGGTGCAGGGCGAATGGTGGCAGGCCTCGCGCTTCCCGCTGCGCGACGGCAACGTGTCGATGACGATGGATGGCACGCCCTGCGTCGCCAAGCCGCTCTGCCACGTCAACGGCGGCGATGTCGGCTCGCTGCGCTGGGCGCTGGAGCCGCACTGCTTCGCCCATGCGGTGGGCGATTTCCTCATCATCTTCTCCGCCCTGCCGCTCGCGCCGCAGGAAACCCTGGTCGTCGCCAAGTGGTATGTCCACAAGGATGCCGAGGAAGGCGTCGACTACACGCGGGACGGGCTGATGCATGTCTGGAACGAGACCAACCTGCAGGACCGCGCGCTGGTCGAGCTGAACCAGCGCGGCGTCAACTCGCTCGGCTACGTGCCCGGCCCCTACAGCGAGGCGTCGGAGAGTCTCGCCATCGGCTTTACCGACTGGTACGTGAACAGCGTGGCCCGCCGCATCGGCGCGGCGGCGCCGGCCCAGAAGCTGGTCGACGCCTGACGTGGCGGGGCGGCGCGTCGAGACCATCGCGGTCGGCCACGGCTACGATCCGGCGAGGCATAACGGGGCGGCGAAACCGCCCGTCTACATGAGCTCCACCTTCGTCTATCGCGACGCCGCGCACGCCCGCTCGGCGCATGAGGGCTACGCCGCCGGCCGCGCCCCCGACTCGGGCGACGCCGAGGGCTACATCTACGCCCGGCTCGACCACCCGAACCTGCAGATGCTGCAGGCGCGCATGGCGGCGCTGGACGGCGCGGAAGCCTGTGCGGCGTTCGGTTCCGGCATGGCGGCGGTGGCCACCGCGCTGCTCTCGCTGGTCCGCCCGGGCGACTCAGTGCTGCACACGAGCCCCCTCTATGGCGGGACCGACGGGCTGCTGACCGGCGTGATGGCGCCCGAACTCGGCGTCCGCCCCGTCGCCATCGCCGACGCGCTGGACGAGGGGTCGGTGCGCGAGGCCGCGGCCGGGGCGCTGGCGCACGGCCCGCTCGCCGCGGTCTGGATCGAGACGCCCTCCAACCCGCTCGCCGGCCTGGCCGACATCGCGCTGATCGCCCGCGTCGCGCGCGAGGCCGCCGCCGGCCAGGCCCGGCCGCCCGTCGTCATCGTCGACAACACCTTCCTCGGCCCCACCCTGCAGGCGCCGCTCCGCCACGGCGCCGATCTGTGCATGACCTCGCTGACCAAATATGCCGGCGGCCATAGCGACCTGCTGGGCGGCGCCATCTCCGGGGCGACGGCGCTGGTCGAGCCGCTGCGCAAGCGGCGCACGCTGATGGGCACCCATCTCGACCCGCATGGCAGCTGGCTGCTGCTGCGCTCGATCGAGACGATGGGCCTGCGCGTCGAGCGGGCGGGGCAGAACGCCGCCACCGTGGCGCGCTTCCTCGCCGCGCATCCCAAGGTCTCGCGCGTCACCTGGGCCGGCTTCGCCGATCCGGCGAGCCCGGCCGGCGCGCTGCTGCGCCGCCAGTGCGACGGCGCCGGCCCCACCTTCGCCTTCGATGTCGCGGGCGGCGAGGCGTCCTGCTTCCGCCTGCTCGACGCGCTCCGGGTGTTCCGCCTCGCGGTCAGCCTCGGCGGCACCGAATCGCTGATCTGCCACCCGGCGACGACGACGCATTTCTCCGTCCCGCCCGAACGCCGCGCCGCCGCCGGCGTCACCGACGGCACCATCCGCATCTCGGTCGGCATCGAGCACGAGGCCGACCTCATCGAAGACCTCGCCCAGGCGCTGGAAAAGGCATGAGCATGGACACGACGCTGCCGCCGCACGGCATGGCCGATCCGAAATCCGCTTCGGGCAAATTCCCCGCCCCCGAACAGATGGTCGACGTGCTGGTGGTCGGCGCCGGCCCGGCGGGCCTCGCCGCGGCGCGGGAGGCGGCGCGCTCCGGCGCCTCGGTCCTGCTGGTGGACGAGCATCCGGTGCCGGTCGGCCTCGCCGGGCTCGACGTGCCCTATCTCTTCGGCGGCCGCGCCGGCGCCGCCCTCGCCAACCCGGCGCGCATGGTCGAGCGGGTCGCCGCCGCCACCCCCGGCCTCGTCGAAGCGTATGACGCCGGCGTCGAGGTGCTGCTCGGCGTCTCCGCCTGGGGCGCCTGGGTCGAGCGGCCGGGCCTCGCCGTGCTGCCCTGCAGCCTGGCGGGGCTCTCGGACGGCAGCCGCTCGTGGATGTGCGGCTTCCGCCGCCTCGTCGTCGCCGCCGGCGCGCGCGACCTCGTGCTGTCCTTCCGCGATGCCGACCAGCCGGGTGTGATGGGCGCGCGGGGCCTGGCCGCGCTGCTGACCCGCTACGACGCGTTCGAGGGCCGCGAGACCGTCATCCTCGGCACCGGCCGCCTCGCGCTGGACACCGCGCTGCTCGCCCTCGATCGCGGCATCGCCGTGCCGGCGCTGGTCGAGGCCGCTGCCGCACCCGTCGGCCCGGCGCCGCTGGTCGAGGCCGTGCGTTCGCGCGGCGTCGAGATCCTCTGCGGCCATGTCCCGCTGGCGGCGGTGGCCTCGCCCGCCGGCGTCGCCGGGCTCGACGTCGTCCCCGTGGCCGGCGGCCCGGCCCGGCGCCTCGACTGCGACACGGTCTGCCTCGCCATCGGCCTCGTGCCGGCGGTCGAACTGCTCGACGTCGCCGGCGCCCGCCTCGTCATGGACGCGGCGCGCGGCGGCTACGTCCCGGTGCTGGACGATGCCGGGCGAAGCACCGCGCCCGGCGTCGTCGCGGTGGGCGACTGCGCCGGCATCGCCGACGATCCGGGGCTCGACTACCGGATGGGCTGGATGCGCGCGCTGCTCGCCACCGGCGGCGCCGACGCGCCCGCCTGCCTGTGCGAGGAGGTGACGCGGGCCGATGTCTTCGCCCTCAACCCGCCGCGCTATCTCGGCCCGCCGCCCCCGGCGATGGCGGCGCGCGACTATGCCGCGCTGCTGCGCGACGGCCCGCCGGACCACGACCAGATGAAGCGCCTCACCCGCGTCTCGATGGGCCCCTGCCAGGCCCGCCGCTGCCGCGAGCAGGTGGCGCTGCTGATGGCGATCGGCGCCGGCCTGCCCGCCGCGTCCATCGGCCTCGCCGGCTACCGCGCCCCGGTCCGCCCGCTGCCGCTTTCCGCCCTCGCCGGCGGCGGCGACGACGAGGCGGGGTGGGACGTATGGTTCGGCATCCTCAGCCAGTGGGTGCCCTACGCCGCCATCGGCACCGAGCGCGAGGACGCCTGGCGCGCCGGGAGCATGCACCTGTGAGCGCCGTGGCGAAGGGCGCCCCTGTGAGCGCCGTGGCGAAGGGCGCCTCGGTCGTCGTCGTCGGCGCCGGCGTCACCGGCCTGTCGGCGGCGTTCTGGCTGGCGCGCGACGGCGTCGACGTGCTCGTGCTCGACAAGGGCGTGGTCGGCTACGAGGCCTCCAGCCGCAACGGCGGCGGCTGCACCCACTACCAGAGCCCGCTCTTCCACGAGGAGCAGCGCCTCTGGCCGCGGATGGACGAGCTGCTCGGCTACCCCACCGAATGGCGCGGCGAGCGGATCGTCATCGCGGTGACCGAGGCGCAGCTCGCCCGCTACCACCGCATCCAGGGCATCGTCGGCGAGCTCGGCTACCGGGTCGACCTGCTCGACCCGCGACAGGTGCGCGACGCCGTGCCGCTCGCCGGCGCCAATCTCGGCGGCGTGCACATCCGCACCGGCGGCCAGGCCAACCCGCAACGCACCGTGCAGGCCTATGCCTGGGCGGCGCAGGACCATGGCGCCCGCATCCTCCAGCACACCCCCGCCCTCGGCATCGCGATGGCCGGCGGTCGCGCCGTCGGCGTCCGCACGGCGGCGGGCGTGATCGGCTGCGACCAGCTGGTGATCGCCGCCGGCCCGCAATCCGACCGCCTCGCCCGCGACGCCGGGCTCGACCTGCCGCTCGCCCCGGCCCGCGCCGAGATGATCGTCACCGAGGCGCTGCCGCCGATGCCGCTCGGCGGCGTCGACGGCAACGGGCTCTACGGGCGGCAGACCCTGCGCGGCAACCTCGCCTATGGCGGAGGCTGGCACGAATGGCTCGACGCCGTGCCGGCGGACAATCCGCTTCCCCGCCCCTCGACGCCGACGATCCGCCCTCTCGCCCGCCGCCTCGCCGAGCTCTTCCCGAAGGCGGCGCACGCGCGGGTCATCCGTTCCTGGGCCGGCATCGTCGAGAACACGCCCGATGGCCGGCCCGTGCTCGACCGCCCGGCCGATCCCGGCAACGTGACGGTGGCGACGATGTCGAGCGTCGGCTTCGGCCTCTCGCCCGCCACCGGCCGCGCCCTGCGCGACATCGTGGTGGAGGGGCGCTGCACCTTCGCCGATCTCGGCAAGCTCTCCCTCGCCCGCTTCCGCGACCTCGACCCCGACTGGCGGCGCCGTCAGGGTTGGTTCACCCCGGCCGCCGCCCCGGCGCGCGAGGAGATGCCGGCATGAGCGCGCCGCGCGTGCTGGTGGTCGGCGGCGGCATCGCCGGCCTCTCCGCCGCCTGGGGGCTGAGCCGGCGCGGCTTCGCGGTCGAGCTGTTCGAGCAGGGCCCGCTGCCCAACCCCCGCGCCTCCTCGCATGACGAGCACCGCATCATCCGCCACGCCTATGGCGAGCTGGAGGGCTACGCCCACATGATGCCCGCCGCCTTCCGCCTGTGGGAGGCGCTCTGGGCGGAAACCGGCGCGCGCCATTACGACGACCTGCCGGTGATCTACTTCATGCGCGGCGAAACCCCCTGGCACGAGCCCACCCGCCGCTCGCTCGACCGTCTCGGCATCGCCCACGCGGACATCCCGCTGGCCGAGATCCCCACCCGCTTCCCGATGATCGAGCCCGCCGGCCTCACCCGCGTGATGCGGACGGCGGGCGGCGGCATCCTCTACCCCGTCCGCATCCTGACCGATCTCGTGAAGCTGCTCGGCCGGCGCGGCGTCGCGCTGCACGCCAACACCAGGGTCGAGGCGATCGACGCCGAGGCCGGCACGCTCCGCACCGCCGCCGGCACGGTGCGCGGCGACGCCGTCATCGTCGCCGCCGGCGCCTGGGCGACGCGGCTGGTCCCCTCGCTCGCGGATGCGGCGGTGCCCTCGCGCCAGGCGGTGATGTTCCTCGCCCCGCCGCCCGAGCTCGAAGCCGCCTGGGCCGCCGCCCCGGTGATGATCGATCTCGGCGAGGAAAGCGGCACCTACACCCTGCCGCCGCGCGCCGGCACCCGGCTGAAAATCGGCGATCACCGCTTCACCCGCGCCGGCGACCCCGATGGCGACCGCGCCGGCACCGACGAGGACGTCGCCCGCCTGCTCGACGCCGCGTCCCGCGCCTGGCGCGGCTTCGATCGCTACACCGTGCTGGAGCGCAAGGCCTGCTTCTATACGGTGACCGAGGACGAGCGCTTCATCCTCCGCCGCGAGGGCGCGCGCGCCTGGCTGTGCAGCGCCTGCTCCGGCCACGGCTTCAAGCTCGGCGTGCTGATGGGCGACGCGGTGGCCGGCGCCGTCGCCGGCGAGCGCGACGCGGCGTCCCTCACCCGCTGGGCCGCCGGGCTCGACATCCCGGACTGAGTCACCCTACGGCGCGGCCGCCGCCCGCAGCAGCGGCGGCGGCTCCGGCCGCGCGCAATGCTCGATCATCCAGGTGCGGAACAGCGCGAGGATCGGGTCCGCCATGTCCTCCGGCCGCATCGTCAGGAAATAGCCGTAGCCCTCCTCCGCCGGCTCCGGATACGGCACCACGAGCCGCCCCGCGGCGATCTCCTGCGCGAACAGCACGAGGTCGATCAGCGCCACCCCGCCGCCCGTCATCGCATAGCCGGTGGCCGCGCTCGCGGTCTCGAAGGCGAGGCCGCGATCGGTGTCCACCTCCAGCCCGCGCTGGCGGATGTAGCTCGCCCACATCAGCCCCCGCGCCTGGCCCTGGAGCTTCACGTGCAGCAGCTCGGTGTCGCGCAGGAACCGCTCCAGCGTCTTGCCCTCGTGCTCGCGGGCGATCTCCGGCGCGCAGGCCGGGGCGACATGGATCATCCACAGCAGGTCGGTGACCGACTGCCCCGCCTGCGGCCGGTCGTACACCACGGCGATGTCCGGCTCCTCCCGCGGCCAGCCGGTCACGTAGGAGGAGGCGACGTCGATGATGATGTCGGGATATTCCCGGCGGAACGATTTCAGCGCCGGCAGCCCCACCTGCTGGAGGAAGCTCGGCGGCATGTGCACGCGCAGCGTGCGCAGGTGGCGGTCGCGGCCGCGGTTGCGGATGATCTCGTTCATCTCGCGCTCGATGCCGTCGAAGCCGCGGCTGATCGCCGGCAGCAGCCGCCGCCCGGCCTCGGTGGTCTCCAGCCCGTGCGGATGGCGGATCAGCAGCGGGCAGCCGAGCAGCGCCTCCAGCGTCTGCACGTGCCGGCTGAGCGCCGATTGCGAGACGTTGAGCGCATGGCCGCCGGCGGTGAAGCTGGAATGCCGGCCGACCGCCTCGAAGGCGCGCAGGGCGTTGAGCGGCAGCCAGCGTCGGTTGATCGGCGATTTGTCTGTCATGCCACGACCATGCGGATCGTCAGGTTGCCTCTCTAACGAATCGCGCGCAAGGGGTGCCACGCCCGGCCGCTACGCCCCGCGCCGCCCCAGCGCGTCGCGCGGGATGTGGCAGCGGATCGCGTGATCGCCGATCGTCTCCAGCGCCGGCTCCGTCGTCTCGCACACCGCGCCGAGCTTGCGCGGGCAGCGGGTGTGGAACGCGCAGCCCCGCGGCGGGTTGAGCGGGCTCGGGATCTCGCCCGCGAGCCGGATCCGCCCGCTGCGCCCGCCCGGGGTGGCCACCGCCGAGAGCAGCGCCTCGGTATAGGGGTGGTGCGGGCCGGAAAACACCGCCTCCGCCGGGCCGAGTTCCATGATCCGCCCGAGATAGAGCACCGCGATCCGGTCGGAGATGTAACGGACCACGCCGAGATCGTGCGAGATGAAGATGTAGCTCACCTGCCGCTCGCGCTGCAGGTCGGCGAGCAGGTTGAGGATCGCCGCCTGCACCGAGACGTCGAGGGCCGAGGTCGGCTCGTCGCAGATGATCACGCGCGGCTCGCCGGCAAAGGCGCGGGCGATGGCGACGCGCTGCTTCAGCCCGCCCGAAAGCTGGCGCGGCCGCATCGCGAGATGCCGCTCGGTCAGCCGCACCGCCGCCACCAGCTCGGCGAGCCGCGCCTCGGCCTGCCCCGGCGCCAGCCCCGCCAGCCGCCGCAGCGCCCGGCCGATCAGGTGGCGCACGCTGTGCGCGCGGTTCAGCGCCGAATCCGGGTTCTGGAAGACGATCTGCACCGCCTTGCGCTGGGCATCGCTCCGCCCCGCCGCCTCCGGCGCGGCAATCTCCCCGGCAAGCTCCACCCGGCTCGCCGCATCCGGGCGGACGAGGCCGAGCAGCAGCCGCGCCAGCGTCGTCTTGCCGCTGCCGCTCTCGCCGACGATGCCGAGCGTCTCCCCCCGCCCGAGCGTGAGCGACACCTCGCCGAGCGCGCGCAGCGCCCGCCCGCCGATCGCGAAGGTCTTGGAAAGATTCTCCGCCCGCAGCACGGTCTCCGCCGGGGCGGCCTCCGGCGGCGCCAGTGCGGCGGCGGGCGCGTCCGCCAGCGTGCCCGCGCGTTGCCAGTGATGGCAGCGCGTCGTCTGCTCCCCCTCGCGGTGCGGCGGCGGCGGGCGGGTCCGGCAGGTCTGATCGGCCAGGTCGCAGCGCGGCGCGAACACGCAGCCGGGAACCATCGCCCCCGGCGGCGGCAGGAAGCCGGGAATCGTGTCGAGCCGCGACGTCACCTTGTTCCGCCCCGGCGCCGGCAGGCAGCGCAGCAGCCGGATCGTGTAGGGATGCAGCGGCCGCTCCAGCAGCCGCGCGGCACCGCCCTGCTCCACCAGGCTGCCGGCATAGAGCACGCCGATCCGGTCGCACATCTGCTCGATCACGCCGAGATTGTGGCTGATGAACAGCACCGAGGTGCCGTGCACCGCCCGCAGCGTGGCGATCAGGTCGAGCACCTCGGCCTCGACCGTGGCGTCGAGCGCCGTGGTCGGCTCGTCGAGCACCAGCAGCGCCGGGTCCTTCGCCAGCGCCATGGCGATCACCACCCGCTGCAGCATCCCGCCCGAGAGCTCGTGCGGATAGGCGGCGAGCACCCGCCCCGGCGCTGCGATCCGCACCTGGTCGAGCGCCTCGCGCGAGCGCGCCCCGGCCGCCGCCCCGGTAATGCCGAGCAGCTCGAACGCCTCGCGCAGCTGCACCCCGATGGTCAGCGCCGGGTTCAGCGCGCGGCTCGCGTCCTGATACACCATCGACACCCGGCGCGCCCTGAGCCGCCGCAGCGCTCCGGCGTCGAGGCGGGCGAGATCCTCGCCGCCGATGCGGATGCTGCCGGCCCGCACCCGCCCGTTGCGCGGCAGCGCGCCGAGGGCGGCCAGCGCCGCGGTCGACTTGCCGCACCCCGATTCGCCGACCAGGCCGAACGACTCCCCCGGCGCGATCGAGAACGACACGCCGCGCAGCACCGCGAGTTCCTGCCCCCGCGTGCGATAGGCGACCTCGAGCCCCTCCACCGCCAGGGCCGGGGTCGCCGCGGTGGCGCCGTCCCGCTCCGTGCCGGCCAGCACCGCGCTCATTCCAGCGCCGCCTGCACGCCGTCGGCGACGAGGTTCACGCCGACCACGAGCGAGGCGATGGCGATGGCGTCGAACACCACGGTCCACCAGTAGCCGCCGGTGATCATGGCGTAGTTCTGCGATATCGCCAGCCCCCAGTCGGCCGAGGGCGGCTGGATGCCGAAGCCGAGAAAGCTGAGCGAGGCGACGGTGAAGATCGCGTAGCCGAGCCGCACCGTGGCCTCCACCAGGATCGGCGGCATCACGTTGGGCAGGATCTCGACGAACATGATGTGCGCCGCCCCCTCCCCGCGCAGCTCGGCGGCGGCGACGTAGTCGAGCTCGCGCTCCGCGATCACCGCGGCGCGCACCGTGCGCGAGATCAGCGGCGCGAAGATCAGCCCGATGACGATCACCACCGTCGGCGTCGACGGGCCGAGCGCGACGAGCGCCAGCAGGGCGACGATGATCAGCGGCAGCGCCAGCAGCACCTCGATCAGCCGGCTCAGCACGGTGTCGATCAGCCCGCCGAAATAGCCGGTGACCAGCCCGATCGAGGTGCCGAGCACGGTGCCGAGCAGCGTGGCCAGCGGTGCCACCGAAAGGATCGAGCGCGAGCCGACGATGACGCGCGAGAAGATGTCGCGGCCGAGCTGGTCGGTGCCGAACGGATGCGCGAGGCTCGGCGGCGCCAGCGTGTGCATCAGGCTGTCGTGATAGGGGTTCCAGGGCACGATCCACGGGCCGAACAGCGCGCAGATGGTCCAGAACAGCACGATGCCGATGCCCGCCCGCGCGCTGCCCGAGCCGAGGATCAGCCGCGCCCGCCCGGCGGCCGCTTCCGGCATCGCCGCCCCGGCGCCGCTCATTTCGCCGCCCCGCGATGCAGCCGCGGATTGAGCATGATCAGCAGCATGTCGGCGGCGACGGTGACCAGCACATACACCGCGCCGATGACGAGAATCCCCGCCTCCAGCATCGGGAAATCCTTGTTCCGCGCGGCGGTCAGGATCAGGCTGCCGATGCCCTGGTAGCGGAACAGCGTCTCCACGATCACCAGCCCGCCGACGAGATAGCCGACCTGGGTGGCCACCACGGTGATCGTCGGCGGCAGCGCGTTGCGCAGCACGTGCCGCACGATCACGGTCCGCCTTGGCAGGCCCTTCAGCGTCGCCGTGCGCGCGTAATCGGATTCCAGCGCCTCGATCGTCCCCGCCCTGGCCATCCGCGCGATGTAGCCGAACAGCACGAACACCAGCGGCAGCGCCGGCAGGATCAGGTGATGGATCTGCCCCAGCGCCCCGGCATGGCGCGGCGCCGTCGCGGTCACCGGCAGCGCCCGCAGCCAGATGCCGAGGATCAGGATCAGCACGATCGAGGAGACGAATTCCGGAATCACCGTCATCGACAGGCCGGTGAGGCTGATCGCCCGGTCGATCCGCGAGCGCGCGTGGATCGCCGCATACACCCCGGCGCCGATCGACAGCGGCACGACGATGACGAAGGCGATGGCCGCGAGCTTCAGCGAGTTGAGCAGCGCCGGCACCACGAAGCTCGCCACCGGCCGGCGGAACGCGTAGGACTCGCCCATGTTCCCGGCGGCGAACCGGCTGATCCAGTGCCAGTACTGCACCGGCACCGGCAGGTTGGTGCCGAGCTGGCGGTCGAGGGCGGCGACCGCGACGGGGCTCGCCAGCGGCCCGAGGATCGCCCGGCCGACATTGCCGGGCAGCAGCTGCGCCCCGGCGAAGACGACCATGCTCAGCAGCAGCAGCGTCACGAGGCCGAGCATCAGCCGCCCCGCGAGCAGGCCGAGCAGCCGCCGCGCCATGCCCTACGCCACCGTGGCGTGCTGCAGGAACACCTGCGACATCCCGGTCACCACCACCCCGCTGACGGTCTTTTTCGTGGCCGCGAGGTAGTTGTAGAAATACGCGAAGATGATCGGCGTCTCGTCGAGCAGCAGCCGCTCGATCCGCCCGGAATATTCGCGCTGGCGCGTGAGGTCGACGGTGGCGATGTAATCGGCCACCAGCTTGTCGTAGGTCTTGTTGTTGAAATGCGCGGCGTTCCACGAACCGCCCGATTCCAGCGGCGCGGTGAGAAACACGTTGGGCACGCCGCGATGGCCGTAATCGGTGATTCCCATGGTGGAATCGAGCCAGTCCGAATTGCCGAACGTTGCCTTTCCGTAATAGGCGGCGCTGGTCTCGATCTTGAGGTTGATCTTCAGCCCGATCTCCGCCGCGGCGTTCTGGATCAGCACGGCATAGTCGGGGATTTCCTGCACCTGCTCGGTGGTCAGCGTCACCTCGGCGCCATGCGCGAGCCCGGCCTCCGCCATCAGGTGCTTCGCCCGCGCGATCTGCCGATGCCGCTGCGGCACGCTCGTGTTGGTCGAGGGATAGATCGGCGCGAACGGGCTGTCATTGCCGAGGTCGGAAAGCCCGCCGAACAGCGCGTGCACGATGCCCGGCCGGTTCAGCGTCAGCGCCACCGCCTGGCGCACCCGCTTGTCGGTGAAGGGCGGCTTGTCGCAGCGCATGTGCACCTCGCGATGGTTCGAGGAGCGGATGTTGAGGATCTTCACCGAAGGGTCGTGCAGCAGCCCCTGCGCGCCCTGCACCACGATCTGCTGGATCACGTCGACCTGCCCGCCCTGCAGCGCCAGCACCTGCGATTGCTGGTTGCTGTAGAAGCCGAACTCGGTCCGCGCCGGCATCACCTTGCCGCCCCACCAGGCGGGGTTGCGCACGAAGCTCGCGCCGCGCCCCGGCGTGTAGGCGTCGAGCCGGAACGGCCCGGTGCCATCGAAGGTCTTCTCGTAATCCGCGGCGACCGATCCCTTCGGCAGGATGATCGCGTTGTAATTGTCCGAGGAGACGAGATAGGCGAAATTCCCGTTCGGCGCTTCGAGATGGAACGCGACGGTATGATCGTCGACCTTCACCACCCCCTCCGGCTTCAGCACGCCCTTGAAGGTGGAAAGCGCGTTGGAGCCGTTCTTCGGGTCGGCGAGGCGGGCGAGCGAATAGACCACGTCATCCGCCGTCATCGTGCCGCCGCTGTGGAATTTCACCCCCTTGCGCAGCGTGAAGGTCCACACCCTGCCATCCCGGCTCGACTTCCACGACGTCGCCAGCATCGGCTCCAGCCGCAGCGTCTTCGGATTGTCGAACAGCAGGAATTCGCCCGCCTGCTGCAACATGCACAGGCTGCCGGTATCCCCGGCGACGACGGGGTTGATCGCGGTCGACGGCGCGGTGATCGAGACGCGGATGGTCGCACCCTCCCCGCCCGCGGCCAGCGCCCGCCCCGGCGCCTCGCCGATCATGCCGCCGAGCAGGGCGGCGGAAATCCCGTAGGCGCTGCCATGCCGCAGCAGCCCCCGGCGGTCGATCCGCCCGGCCAGGAACTCGTCGATCACGTGATTTTGCAGCTCGTCGAGCCCTGAACGCGCCTGCTGGTTCGGCAGTCTGAACTTCATGTCCCCGTTCTCCGTTCCGTTATCCCGCGCGGCGCGCCGCCGCGCGAGGCGCGAAAAACCCTGCCCGCGCCGTTGTTTTTTTCAAATCTCCCTGTCATCGGGCAGTCTGGCGTGAAATATAGTCAAGTTCAATTGATTTTTTGTCATAGGGTCGGCTCTCCCCGACCGTCCGCACTATCGCCGGTTCCGCCGTGACTACCGAGCGTTTATTCCATTACAGTTTCGTTTCAGAAAATCATCCCGCGAAAACACCGATGAGCTTGACGCCCCGCCGCACCCCGCCCACCGTCCCTCGCCGCGGCCCGCGCCGGCCGGTCATGCCCGCGCCCGCCGCCCTGCCGACGAGGATCGTCCCCGCCATGATCCGCCGCACCGCCGCCTGCCTGCGCCTGATCGCCGCCCTCGCCCTTTCCGCCGGCCTCGCCGCCTGCGCGGCGCGCGCGCCCACGCCATCCGCCGCCGCCCGCGCCCGGATCGTCACCGACGGATATTTCCGCATCGCCGCCTCGCCCGCGCCGCGGGAGACCATCGGCCTGCCCTATCGCGACTGGCTGCCGCCCGGCCGGCCGCGCGCCGTCGTCCTCGCCCTGCACGGCTTCGAGGACAGCCGCAACGCCTGGTCCACACTCGGCCCCGTGCTCGCCGCGCATGGCATCGCGGTCTACGCCCCCGACCAGCGCGGCTTCGGCGCCGCGCCCGGGCGCGGGCGCTGGCCCGGCACCGCCGCCCTGGTCTCCGACGCGCGGCAGATGGCCGCCATCCTCCACCGCCGCGACCCCTTCATTCCCCTGACGCTGATGGGCGAGAGCATGGGCGGCGCCGTCGCGATCATCGTCGCCGCCGCCGGCGATCCCGCCATTTCATCCTATGTCGCGATCGCCCCCGCCGTCTGGGGCGCCGCGACGTTTACGCTGCCGCTGCACTGGGTGGTGGCCGCCGCCGGCACGCTCGCCCCCCGCCTGCGCCTGACCGGCCGGAGCCTGCACCTGCGCCTCAGCGACAATCTCGCCGCCCTCCGCGCGCTCGCCGCCGACCCGCTGACCCTCCACGCCGCCCCGCTCGGCATGCTCGCCGGCATGGTGCGGATGATGGGCGCGGCCCAGCGCGACTGCGCCCGCCTCGCCGCGCCCCGCGTCCTGCTGATGTATGGCGGGCATGACGATGTCATCCCGCCGCACGCCACCGCCGCCTGCTGGCGCGCCATTCCGCGCGGCGCCCGCGCGACCCTCGCCTGGTATCCCGCCGACGATCACCTGATGCTGCTCGACCATGAACGCCGCACCCCAATCGGCGACATCCTGTCCTTCCTCCGCCACAAGCGCCGCCCGCTCCCCTCCGCCGCCGCGACCGACGCGATGATCTTCCTCGCCGAGCACTGACGCGCCGGCCCGCTTGCGCCGCCGATCATCGTTGCGATGCGGGCCTGAAAGACATATGCTGTCAGAAAACGCGACAGCGCGTCATCGAACCGTCACATATCTCCAGTCGTCACATATCTCCAGTCAAGGCAGCACGAAACACGCTCATGGCTTCGCCGAGGTTCCTGCCCCGCAGCGCGCTGAGCTACGCGTCGGCGGAGATGTCGCTCGCCCGCCGCCTGTTCCTGCTGTCGCTGGAGGCGATGTGCGGCATCTCGCGCGCCAATCGCTGCTATGCCGCCTGGCAGTCGCTGCTGGCCGGAGCGGAAGCGCGGCCGATGAACCGCCTGCTCGAACTTCTCGACATCGCGCTGAACGTGCAGGCGCCGCGCTGGCCGGTCGAGCACCCGCCCGGCCGCCGCCTGGTCATGATCGCGAACCACCCGTTCGGCATCGCCGACGGCATCGCCATCCTCGCCCTCGCCGAGCAGCTCGACCGTCCGGTCCGCATCCTCATCAACAACGACCTGCTGCGCGTCCCCGAGATGGCGCGCTACGCATTGCCGATCGACTTTTCCGAAACGAAGGAGGCGCTGCGCCGGAATCTCGAAAGCCGCAAGGAGGCGCTCGCCTGCCTCGATCGCGGCGAGACGGTGGCGGTCTTCCCGAGCGGCGGCATCGCGACGGCGCGCAACCCGTTCGGCCGCGCCGAGGACCTGCCCTGGAAACTGTTCACCGCGAAGCTGATCCATCTCGCCCGGGCGGATGTGCTGCCGGTCCATTTCCCCGGCCAGAACAGCCCGCTGTTCCACGCGGCGAGCCGGGTGAGCATGTTCCTCCGCCTCTCGCTGATCGTGCCCGAGGCGGTGCGCCGCATCGGCCTTCCGCTCAAGGTGCGGATCGGCGAGGTGATCCCCTACGAGCGCCTCGCCGCCATCACCGACCGCCACGCGCTCACCGCCCTGCTCCAGCTTCACGTCCTCGCCCTCGCCCCGGAACAGGCGCGGCGACTCCGTTAGATTTTCTCACGCCACCGCGGCGGCGAAAAAGCGATTGCCCACCCCCGCCCCTCCATGGTCTTTTGCGCCGCATGAACCTGGCCGCCCGCTTCGCCGCGATCCTCCACGCCCTCTGCGCCGCCGTCGCCAGGCGCGGCGCTAACGGGGCGTTCGTGCGCGAAACGTCGCGGCCCGGCTCGGCCTTCACCGATCCGCACGCCCTGACCGTCCTGCTCTGGTCCCGCCTGCAACGCGCCGTCGCCCGCTTCGCCCGCCTCGCCGCCGGCGCACCGCCGCCGCGCCCGCGCAAAA
>NZ_JFHO01000059.1:0-50707 GCF_000724705.2 Acidiphilium sp. JA12-A1 | reverse complement strand
GTGCCCATCGCCTGCAGCGCCCGCGTCGCCGCCGAGGCGCCGGCGCTCGCGCCGAACGCGCCCTGCGCCGCCGCCAGCCCGTTCTCCGCCGCGCTCAGCGCGCCGCCCACAACCCCCTGCGCCGCGGCAATGCTCCCGGGCGCCGTCACCGTTACGGAGCCGAGCGAAAGTCCCACCAGCCCGGCCAGGCCACCGGCGCTGACGAGATCAAGCCCCGCCTGCGCCAGCGCGTCCGGCACCGCCGTCACCAGGTTCTGCGCCTCGACCAGCTCGATCGAGAACGGAATCCACCAGGGTTTCTCGTAAACCGCGACGAAATCCGCGATCACCACCTCAAAGGCGAAGCCGCTCCAGGCTAGCGGCAGGGTCGCCCCCGCCGCCCGCGCCACATCGAGCAGTTGCGCCCGCGCCTCGGCATCGGGGCCGGAGAAAGTGCCCGCGAAACGGATGATCCCCGCCGCCGCGCCGAGCGTGTCGATCACGCGGCCGCCGCCCGGCAGCTCATGCACCGCCAGCCGCTGGCAGCCGCCGAACTCGATCGCCTGCGGCACCTCGAAATCCCGGAAGGCAACGCCGCCCAGCGTCACCATGATCGCCGCCATCTTCCGCCTCCCGCTTTCAGAATCCCGGCTTGCGGCCCGGGAACACCGGCGACATGCGCGTGTCGTATCCGGTCACGCCCGAAGGCGGCCGCCGCGCCTCGTCGCCGAACAACCCGCCGAGCCAGCGGCCGAGATCCATCCGCTCCGGCGCCGCGAACCGCGTCTCCGGCCGCACCGCCGCCGCCGCCAGCCCCGTTGCCTCCGCACCGACCGCCCGCCCCGGCACGACCGGCGCCACCGGTCGCGCCGACAATGCGGATGAAACATGAGCCCCATTCCAGGCATGCGGTCCGGAGCGACCTGACGCCACATGCGGGGCCACCACGCGGCGCGAAGCCGCCATCGCCGGAGCCCCGGCGCGCAGGGCGGTGTGGATCAGCGGCACGTCCCGCGCCACCGCCCGCCTCGATCGTGCCGCCGGCACCCGATGCGCCGGCAGATGCGCGCCCGCCCGCCGAATCTCCGGCCCGAAGCCGTGCGCCACGCGCCGCCCCGTCACAGCCGCAGCCCACAGGCCGGGGCGGAACGAAGCATAATGCCGCGGATGCCATGGATGCCGCGCGCGATCCGTCGGAAACCGCGCGGCATGTTGCCATCCACCGGGCCGTGCCCACACCGCCCCGCCGTCGCGGCGGCTGGTCGGAAACGCCACCGCTGCCGCCTGCATGGCGGACGTCACCGCCCGCCGCATTCTCCGCGCCCCCAAGCGCAGCCGGCGGGGCGCGATCCGCCCGAACCCGCCCCGCGCCAACCCGGCGAACCGCGCCCCCGCACCGTCGCGCCATCTCACACCTGCACCCACGCCATCGCCTTCCAGTCGAATGTCAGCCCGTCCAGCTCCCCGCACGCGACGACGAACGCGATCCGCTCCGCCTCGCCGAGCGTGAAGGCCACCTCGAACGGCACCCCGCGCCCGACCAGGTAGAGACAGTCGATCAGCGCGGGGTGCCGGCTCAGTTTCCCGCGAGCGCCTTCACCGTATCGGCATCCTCCGGCTGCAACGCCGCCGCCGCCGCCTCGATGCCCGCCTCGCCGAGCCGCTCGACGGCGTTTTCCACCGCCGCCTCGCTCGCCGGAAACGGCAGCGGCACGCCATCGATCGCGCTGACCGACGCCGCCAGCGAGGCGACGCCAAGATACGCCTCGTTCATCGACAGCTCCGGCCCAAGCGCCTTGAACAGGCGCAGCCGGTCGAGCATCGTCAGCGGCCGCAGCGCGAGCACCCGCCCGCGCGCGTCCTCCACCGCGCCGCCGCTCATACGCGCCTGCGCGTCGAGGCGAAGAAGTCGAGCTTCTGCGCCACCGGCATGTCGCCGCGATACACGCCCGCCGAGCTGAGCTTGAACACGACCCCATCGAACTGGTAGGTCGAGGTCGATCCGTCAGTTTCATTCACATATTGATAGAGCGTTCCCGGCGGAATCGCCTGCCCCGACAGATAGGCCTGCTCGATCTGCGCCATGAAATCGTCGGCCGCCGAGGTGCCGCGGTCGAGCAGGAAACTTCCCTGCCATCCCCTCGGCAGTTCGGCGCCGAGCTGCACCCCGTCGAGCCGGTCGACGCGCACGCTCTGCGTCACCTGGCTCACCTCGAATCCGGTCACATGGGCAAGATCGACCCGGCCGAACGGCCCCATGACGACGAGCTGGCAATCATTGCCAACGGTAAACGTGTTATATGGCATCTGCTACCTCACACCGTGCCCTGGGGCAGGGTCTGCTGGCTGACCTGCACGGTCTGCCCGCCCTCGACATTGACGATGAACCGCTCGTTGATCGCCTGGTACTGCACCTGCACATCGGCCTGCACATAGCCAAGCCCGGTGCGCGAAGGCGGATTGTTCGAGGCATCGCACACCACGGCGAAGGGCAGCGCCCCGTTGGTGGTGCCGAGCATGCCCTGGCCGAGCATCGTGTTCAGGAAGGCCAGCAGCGTGCCGCGGATGCGGCGGAACAGCGTCTCGTTCACCAGCTGGCCGACGTACTGCCCCATCCCCGCCGACAGGGTGGCGGCGATGTAGTTGGTCATGCGGGTGTAGTTGTCGCCGTTGGTGGCGCTGTCGGACGAGGCGTTGAACCCGCCGCGCACGCCCCAGAATGCCCCGCCCGGCTGCGGATTGGCGATCACGTCGATCCCGGCCGACATCAGCGCCGACAGATCGGCCGACGAATAGGTGCTGGTGGTGCCCGATGCGGCGCGCCCCGATTTCTGGCTGCCGACGACGCCATAGAGCGGCTTGTTCAGCGAGCTCTGTTCCGGCGAGAGATTGGCGAGCCGCCCGGCCACGAAACCCTGCGGCGACACCAGCCGGGTCATCCCGTTCGCCTGGTCGTACCACCAGATCCAGTCGCCGAACATCACCTTGGCAGCATAGGAATCGATCCCCGCCGTCCGCTTCGCCGACACCGCATTGGCGATCGTGTCGCCCGGCGGCCCGGCCAGGATCATGTAGCAGCCTTCCTCGAGGCCGAAGGCGACGGTCGGGCTCCACTGCGTCGGATCGTCGAGATCGGCCAGCACCGCGATCCCGCAGCCCTGCCCGCGCAGCGCATACATCCCGCTCCGCGGCAGCGTGTCCTGGCCCACGAGCGAGGCGGCGGTCAGCCCGCCGGCGCCGTCGCTGCCCGGCGTGCCGGCCGCGAACGGATAGACCCCCGTCACCGGCGGGGTCGACAACGTGCCGGCACTCGCCACCACCAGCTCGGAGGCGCCGCGCAGCGGCCCCGTCCCCGCATTCACCGCATTCGCCGCCGCCTGCCAGAACGCGGCTCCGGTGCCGGCGATGTTGTCGAACACCTCCGGCGTGCGCCCCGGCAGCGCCACGGTCAGCCGCCAGCTGTTCGCCGCCGACCCGGCCGAAACCGTCACCGTGATCGCGTTGCCGAGCGATCCGGTATGGAGCGCCGTCAGCGTCAGCGCGCCGAGAATGGAAACCGAGGCCGCGGCATCGGTGCCGTCGCTCACCCGCACGCAGCGGAAATTCGACGCCCCCTGCTGCACCGCCACGGCCACCGCCGTGCCCATGTCGTATTGCCGCGCCATCACCGGCCCGAAGGATGCGGCATAGTCGCCCATCGAGCCGACGATCATCGGCTCGCCCACCGGCCCCCACGATGCCGAGCCGACCACGCCGAGCACATCGGTCGGCACGCCGTTGAGCAGCAGCGTCTGCGGCGGCACGATCTGCACATAGAGGTCGGGAACGATCAGCGCCGTCGTGTTCAGCGCGCCTGCCTGCGATATCGGCATGCCTCAGCCCTCCGCCACAACCCGCACGACCGACCCGGCCTGGGCGGACGCCAGCACGGCGTCGATCTTCGCCGCGTCGGTAATCGTGTCGCCCCGCCTGAAGCCCTCGAACGGCTTCACCACCACCAGTTTGATCTTCATCGTCTCTCCTTCAGCCGGTCATGCCGGCGATGAACGCACCGTCCGCCGCGATCCCGCCGACCCCGAACAGCATGGCCGGCGTCGTCATCGCCTCGGTGGTCGGATATTCCGCGTCGTAAATGAGGTCCCGCCGGTACAGCCCGGCATCGATCGACCTGTCCGTGGTCTCGGTGCCCACAAAGCGCAGCCGCGCCGCCGCGCCATCGGCGAGGCCGATGAACTGCGGCGCCGCCAGCGCGGGGTCGATCACCGCCGTCGCCGCGTCCCGCGTCAGCGGGTCCGGGCACCACAGCGAAATCCGGAACGGCTGCACCTGGCGCTTGATCTCCCGCAGCGCGACGCCCCCGGCCACGACGCGGGCGATCAGCCCGTGCGCCGCCGGCACGCTCAGCGTCGTCCCCGCGTAATTCACCAGCCACCCCGCCGCGCGCAGCAGGGCGGCGAGATTGCTCGCCACACTCGCCGGCGTGTCGCGGGCCTGCACGGCATAGGGAAAGATCGCGCCATCGACGGCGATGCCGGCGAGCTGCCCGGCCGCGCATTGCCCCGCGAACGTCGCCGCCATTCCCGCGACGCTGACCGACAGCGTCGCCGGCACCGGCGCCACCTCGATCCATTCGCGCGGATAGCGCGTCACGTTGCGCACACCGCCCGGCTCGGCGAACACGGTGGCGTGCATCACGCCCCGCGCGAGATCCGCCTCCAGCGCCGGCGCGTTCGGCATGCCGCGATAGACCCGGCACGTCACCATCCCGTCCGGCCCGGCGATCGCCGATGCCGCCGCCGTTCCCGCCGGATAGGAAGCCGTCGCGATCAGCGAGACGATCGCGTTCTCGACATCCTGCTGCCCCGCCATCAGACGATGCTCGCCGAAAGCGCGAGCCGCCAGATCCCGCCGAACAGCTCCGCCTGGTCGATCACGAACTGCCGCCCGCGCGCATCGCGCACCACATCCGCCACGTCCGGCGCCAGCCCCTCCACCGCCGCCACCGCGGCGATGTAGCCCGGCGCGCGCGTGTCGTCCGGCAGCCCGGCCTCGGCATGGGTCCCGCCCCGCGCCGGCAGCAGCGCCGCCGGAAATCCCGCCAGCACGCCGCGCGCCCCGGCGCCGAGAATCGCCCCATAGGGATTGATCCCCGGCACCGCCTGCGCCGCCGGCCGCCAGATCGACAGCGTCTCGTTGCAGCGCGCCCCCAGCACCGGCGCCGGCGGCTCGTTGTTCACCACGAGAAACGTCCCCGCCGGCCCGGCGACATAATCCCCGCCGCGCACATAGGCCTGGTCCAGCACGAGTTGCCGATAGGGCAGGCCGAGCGGCGCCGGCCCGCGCACCGAGCCCGAGACCGGCAACACCAGCACGCCCAGCCGCACCAGCCGGTTCGCCGCGACGATCGGGCACGCCCCGTCGCGCGGCCGGTAGGCGTCGCAGATCACGCCCGCCTTGCGCGCGGCCATGCCGCCGCCGAAGGCGATCCGGTCCGCCAGCCGCGTTCCATCCATGAAGACCTCAAACGATCAGGGTGATGCCATCCGAGGGGCCGAGCGCCGGCCCCGGCGGCAGGCCGAGAAACCCGCACAGTCGCCGCCGCCACTGGTCGAACAGGGCGGCACGGTCGCGCACCTCGTTGGCGTTGTGCTGCCAGCCGGCCGCCGCCTCGGTATCGAGATTGCCGCTCGCCTCCGGAATCGCGACCTCCAGCGCGGCGAGGGTGGCAAGGTAGTTCACCACCACCGCCACCTCTTCCGCCGCCAGGTTGTTCATCCGGTATTCGAGCGTGCCGTAGGCCTGGAAGAACCGCCAGGACTGGAATCCCGCCGCCCCGGCGCCATAGGCCGGATAGCCGCAGAACCGCCGCACATCGACCTTCTGCGCCTCGCTCAGCGTGCCGGGCGCGCTCGAAACACTGCCCGACATGTCAGTAGACCGAGCCGTCGCCGCGGGTGAAATAGACCGTGCCGGCGCCCGAGGCGAGCACGGCGCTCGCCTCGCTCACCAGCCGCCCGGAATCGATCAGCATGCGCCCGCCCGGCGGCACCGGCGTATCCGCCGCACTCGCCGGGCTCATCCCCGCGGTGCCCAGCCGCACGAACGCGACGGACGCCGCGGCGTTGTAGACGAGCAGGCTCGACCCGCCGCCGGAAAGCGCGGTCGAGGCCGCGCTGGTCGAGGCGGCGACGGACGCGGTGCCCGATGGCCTGAAGGGAAGCGAGGACCCGATTGACATGTTCGCCCCCTCCTCAGCCGATATGCTCGATCATCACCGCGCGCTTGAAGTTGGAATTGGTCGCGGTCGGGATGGTGTTCGGCGTCGTCGTGGTGTCGGACGGCGCGCAGAACCCGCCGATCCAGTACCAGGACTGGGCGATGATCTGCTGCAGCCGGTCGATCGGCTCGCGCGTGACCATGGCGACACCGTCGATGATGTGCACCAGCGCATCCTTCGGCGCGACGTCGTCCGCGCCGATGCCGGCGAAATCCGCCTCGATCAGCGCGCCCTTGCCGCAGACGATCGGCCGGCGGATGTACAGCCCCGCCAGTGTGGGATGCGACTGCACATAGGCCTCGGTGGTGGTGATGAAGCGCAGGCCGAGGAAGTCGTTGACCATGCCCTGGCGGAACACCGCGTTGCTCGACGTCGCGCCCTGGAACAGCTGCCGGAAATCCGGATCGGCGAAGAGCTGCCGGGCCGAGACCGGATCGAGATAGCAGTTGTAGACACCGTCGATTTCCGGCACCGCGTTCTGCCGCAGCGTCGCCACCGCATCGAGCAGGGCGGACATGGTCAGCGTGTCGGTCGCCTGCAGCGCGCTGGTCGTCCCGGCCCCCTGCGGCCGGACGATGGCACTCGCCGTCGCGGCGCGCACCGCATTGCCGGCGGTGCCGTCAGACACGCTGACGTCGTTGGAAAAGGTCAGGGTTCCCGAAATCCCGCCCGGCGCCGACGATGCGTTGTTGACATCCGGCGTCACGCCAATGAGCAGATACGTATTCGAACCCACCGTTACCGTCAGCGGATAGCTGGCCGAAACCGCCGTCTGCAGGCCGTTGACGAAAACGGTGGTGAAACCGCGAATATCATCAACCTCGATGCTCGGCGCCGCGCTCGCCAGCGTGGCGCTCACGCGTGTGTTGCCGCCGAAATAGGGGGCGAACAGCGCGTTGCGCGCCAGCTCGTCAAGGCTGCGCGCCGCCTGCTCGCCATTGGTCGCGGCATTCTGCAGGAACTGCGAGGCGATGCCGACGCGGCTGGTCACCATGTTCAGGTCCTGCGTCGCCGCGTAGAAATTCAGCGTCACGGTATACTGCTCGACACCCCAGCCCTGCGGCGTCAGCCCGTTATCGAGATTGGTGTTGGTCGCGGCGGCCAGCGGCGTGGTGACCGATGGCTTCAGCCCGGCGCGGGTCTTGGTCAGCGTCTCGCCGATGCCGACGGCGAAGCTCTCGCGATCCGCCACCATCCGGTAGCCGAGCCGCGAGCGCAGCGCCTGCTCGAATTCGCGCTCGAGGAAGCCCTGCTGGATGATCGGCTGCAGCGAGGCGGGAAAATTCGAAATACCCATGTCGTGTTCCTTCTGGATGACGCAATTCGCCGCGCCCCGGCGAGCGGAGCGCGGTTGTCTGACAACGCGTTAATTTGTTGAAAGCGGCCGGCGGCCGGCTCAGCCCCCGGCGCGCCGAAGCAGTTCGGCACGCGCCGCGCGCCACTCGGCCTCGCTCAGCTCGGTCGCATGGCGCGCCCGCGGCGGCTCCGCGCGCGGCACCGACGCCGTGGATGACGATGACGGCGCGCCGAACAGCCAGGGCTTGTCCCGCTTCAGCTGCGCCATCAGCGCCGCCGCGTCCGGCGCCGTGCCGTCCTCGGCCGGCGTCATCGCCGCCGGGTCGATCAGTCTCAGCCCGTCAAGATCGATCATGCCGGCCCTGACCGCCTCGATCCTGAGTTCGGCCCGCCGCAGCCGCTCGGCGTGTTCGCGCCGCAGCGCCTCCATCGCCTGCTCGGCCGCCATCGCCCTGGCCTGCCAGTCCTCAGGCGCCGCCTGCGGCTCGTCCGGCAGCCCCTCGTGCTCCGCGAATTCGTCGCTCATGCCCCGTTCCGTTCCAGTTGGTCCCCCTCGTCGGCGATGCGCGCGAGTTCCGCCGCCGCATCCCCGATCACATGACTGGCGGCGAGACTCTTCACCGCCGTCTCGCGCGAGAGCTGGCCCGCATTGACCAGCGTCGCGATCGCCTGCGCCTCCTTCAGCCGGTCATCGGCCGAGGCGGCATACCAGCGCGGCCAGCGCAGGCTCAGCCGCAGGTCGGGATCGACCCGCGGCACCGTCCGGCCCATCACCTTCACGTCGAACCGCGCCGCCGCCCGCAGCGCCATCCGCAGCAGCGGCAGCAACCCGCCCTCGCCATAGGCAATCCGCAGATTGTCGGCGAGCCAGATCAACCCCTGGTTCATCAGCTCCAGCGCCCGGCCCGATTGCGGCGCCGCCAGCCGGTCGGCGCTGGCGCGGTTGCCATGCACGCTCTCCAGCGCGAACTCGCGCAGCGTCCGCACGTAGTCGATCACCGCGGCCGAGGCGGTGCCGCCAATCTCCAGCAGCTTGGCATCGCCCTTTTCCGAGACGATCAGCGCATTCCCCGCGCCCTTGACCATCTCGCGGTCGGTCGTCGCCGGCTCCTTGATCAGCAGCGTCGGATCGGAGGCATATTTCAGCCCGCGCCCCACCTGCGACAGCTGGTAATCGATCTCGATCGATGTCTCGATCGCCGCGCGAAAGGTACAGGCGCCATCGGCGCCCTCGCCGCCCGGCAGGTTGCGGATCCACACGATCGGCACGAAGCCGAGGTCATGCCGCACGCTCCGCGCCCGATCCGGCGCGGCCGGCAGCCCTTCGCCCACCGGCACCGGCTCGAACCAGGTCTCCGCCTGCGCATCCCAGCGCCGCTGGAACCAGTAGGTCTGGCCGGGATCGATCCCCTGATAGCCCTGGCCGATCAGTTCCGCGCCCCGCACCTTGTAGAGCTCGGTCACCTGCTCCAGCGTGTCCGGCGCATCCTCCCGCCATTGCGGCGTCAGGTATTGCGTCTCCATCACCGAACAGAAGAACCGCCCCTTCAGCACCCGGAGCAGGATCGCCACCGAGCCGACCGATCCGCGCAGCGCCGCGTCGATCATCACCTCGTTGAGCCGGCATTCGCCGAGGAGGTCGGCCAGCAGCGTCTCGATCTCCGGCTCCGCGCATTCGACGGCGGGGAAATGCCCCGCGCTGAACAGCAGCGAAACCGAATCCTCCACCACGATCCGGCACAGCCCGTAGCGCACCGAAGGCCGCCGCGCCCGCAGCGGCACATATTCGCCCGCCCCGTTGCGCTCCTCCTGGAACGCATAGGGCAGCGCGTCATAGATCGTCCCGTCCAGCACCCGGCGATAGATCTCCAGCCGCCGCGCCCGCGGCGCGAGGTGCGGATCGGCCGGGATCGTCTGGCAGATCGTCTCGAACATGAATTCAGCGCCCCATCAGAGAAAAATTCACCATCCGCGCCGCCACCGGCGCCTGGCCGAGCGTCGCCTCGGCGCGCGCCAGCGCGTCGACCTGGTCGTCCTTCTCGCCATCGGGAAAGGCCCGCAGCTCGGCGAGAAACGCGTCGGTCCAGCCGGCGCGCACCACGCGCGTCCCGCCGGCGCCGATCCGCGCCGCGGCCGGCATCGCCCGCGTCTGTTTCGATCCCGATTCCGGACTGGCGATCACCGTGAACCCGTCCAGCACCCGCCGCAGATGCGCGACCTGCGCGACGCCGGCCTGTCCCGGGTCCTGCGGCAGCGCGATCGCGGTGCCCCGCCCGTCCGCCTCGGCGGTCGCCCGCAGCAAGGCCTCGACCGCCGCCGGCCCCGCCCGCACCCGCACCACGTCGAGCACGACATGCGTGCCATCGGCGGTCAGCCCGAGCTTCAACCCCACGGTCCAGTCCGGATTCCGCCCGGCCGATGCCGCCGTCGCCGCCAGGTCCCAGGCGCGCACGGTGCGCACCACCGCCGGCGGCGCGTCGACGAAGCCGAGCCTGTCGAGTTCGAACAGCGTCCCGCCATCGCGCATCGGCCGCTGCTGGTAGAGCGCGGCGAACACGCGCTCGCCCACCGTCGCCCGCCGCCGGGCGATCGCCCGCGCATCCTCCCATTCGGGCCAGAGCGCCTCGCCCGGCGCCCGTCCGAGCGGGTCGTCCGCCTCGGCGAGTGCTGGCAGCCGCAGCACCGTCCAGCCGCTCTCCCGGGCCATCAGCCGCCCGGCGAGATCGTCCTCATGCCAGCGCGTCATCACCAGCACGACGCGCCCGCCCGGCTTCAGCCGCGAGAGCAGTTCGGCGCGATACCAGTCATGCAGCGCGTCCCGCGCCGCCCGGCTGTCCGCCTCGGCCCAGGATTTCACCGGATCGTCGATCAGGATCAGATCCGCCCGCCGTCCGGTGATCGGCCCGCGCACCCCGGCGGCGAAATACTGGCCACCCCCCTGCAACGAAAACCGCCCCGCCGCCCGGTTGCCGGCGTCGAGAAGCAGGCCGAAATCCTCGCCCGCCTCGGCGATCAGCGCGCGCAACCGGCGGCCGAAATATTCGGCGAGCGAGGCCGTATGGCTCGCCGCGATCACCTCGCCCGCCGGATGGCGGGTGAACCAGAACGCCGGAAACAGCACCGAGGCATAGGTCGATTTCGCCGCCCCCGGCGGCATCTGCACCATCAGCCGGTCGACCTGGCCGGCCGCCACGCGCTCCAGCGCGTCGATCATCGCGAGCTGGTGCCGCGCCGGCCGCAAGCCCTGCGCCTCCAGCACCGCGGCGGCGAACCGGCGGAAATCGCGGGGCCGAACCGCCCCCCCTCTGGTCCCGTCGCAGCACATCATGCACCGCGCCGCGCACAGAACCTCATCATGACCGGAGGGATAGCCCAAAACGGGGCGGGTGGGAAAGCCGAAAAAACGCTATGTTAGATTTTTTCTTTCCCCCGAAGGCTCCACCCTCGGCTCAGGGGAAGCCGAACGCGACACCCATCTCGCCGCGCGCGGCGAAAGTGCTGCTCGTCGGCTCATAGAATCCGTTGGACGGTTTCGATCCGGCATAGTTGAAATGCCGCATCTCCAGCCCGGCGAAGACGTGCCAGACATTGTCGAGCCGCCAGTCGGCGCCGAGCCGCACGGCCTCCTCGCCGCTGGTGCCGAAGCTGCCGGAGAATCCGAGCGCCGGCGCCGAAACGCCGCCGCCCACCACTGCCAGTCCCTCCGCCGAGGCGGAGAGGACGAGCCGCCCCGTCGCCGCATAATCGAGCTTCGCGCCGAACCCGGCCAGCGCCGCGTGATAGAAACTGCCATAGCCGCCGCTACCGCCGATATTGCGCGACCAGCTCTGATAGCCGGCGGCAATGAAGGGCAGCACGCTGACCGCGTGGCTCAGCGGCACGGCAACGCCGAGCTGGACCTCGACATGGTTGAACCGCGCCGCTTCGGACTGGTCGTATGGCACGAGCCCCTGCGACGTTCCCTGCAGGTAGCCCTGATATCCCAGCGCGCCGCCCGAGAAATCGTAGACCACGCCGGTATAGACGTCCGGCAGGCCCAAGGCCGGGCCGAGCCGCGAGGCGCCGAGGCTGAACCCCGGCAGCACGCCGCTCTCCTGGTCGGAGGTGTTGTCGAACCCTTCGTGATAGCTGTAGCCCGTCGCCGTGATGCCGAGCGAAACCCGGGTCTCGGCCGCGGCAATCGCCGGGTTCACGCCCTGCGCCCGCGCGCACGGCGCGAGCCGCGCCAGCGCGAGAGCCAGTCCGAGCGCACAAAGGATATTCCTCGTCACAGCCGCCATTCCAGATCAATCTTGCGTAACACAATTTATCGCAAGAAAACCTGAACGTCCGCTTAACTTTGAGATGCCGGCGCGAATTCCACACATGTCACCCATCCGCCACGCCATGGCCGCGCGGGTCAGTGAAGCTGGAACATGTGCGGGCTGCGCATCTCCCCTGGCGTGATCAGCGCGGCCGTGCCCACCCGCACCGAATGCAGCTTGCCCTCGATCTGCCGGCTCCAGAAATCGAGGAACCGGTGCAGCACCGGGTAGCGCGGCGCGATATCGAGGTCCTGCCACACGAAACTCTGCAGAACGCCCGGATGGTCGGGCAGATGGTAGAGAATCTCGGCGGTCGTCAGCCGGTATCCCTCGAGCTGTCGGCTCAGTGTCATGATCTGTCTCCGTCGCACTGTCATCGGCGGGCCGTGCGAGTCCGCTCCTCCTGACCATGACGATGCCATGACACCCCCGGGGGTTGGCAAGAAAAATCTTTCTTATCAACACTTTAGCACTCACCTCGGGCAATTGCTGCCGGACTTGACATCGGTTGCCCACAACACTATCCCTTTGGCACTCTCCCGGTGAGAGTGCTAGCAAGCATCCGGTGCCTATCGAGAGGGCCGGCGCTGCTGAGCCCGTCACTGTTGCAACAGACTTCTGAAGTCAGGAGCGAGCCACATGAAATTCCGTCCCCTGCACGACCGCGTGGTCGTTCGCCGGCTGAACGCCGAGGAGAAGACCGCCGGCGGCATCATCATCCCCGACACCGCCAAGGAAAAGCCGATGGAAGGCGAGGTCATCGCCGTTGGCCCGGGTGCCCGCAACGAGGCCGGCGCCGTCGTCGCGCTCGACGTCAAGGCCGGCGACCGCATCCTGTTCGGCAAGTGGTCGGGCACCGAGGTCAAGATCGACGGCGAAGAGCTGCTGATCATGAAGGAATCCGACATCATGGGCATCATCGAGGGTACGGCTTCGAAGAAGAAGGCCGCCTGATCACCCCCGGTTTCCCCTCCGATATCGCATAAAGGAAGTTACACATGGCTGCTAAAGACGTCCGCTTCTCGGCCGACGCCCGCGAACGCCTCATCCGCGGTGTCGACCTGCTCGCCAACGCGGTGAAGGTCACCCTCGGCCCGAAGGGCCGCAACGTCGTCATCGAGAAGAGCTTCGGTTCGCCCCGCATCACCAAGGACGGCGTGACGGTCGCGAAGGAAATCGAACTCGCCGACAAGTTCGAGAACATGGGCGCGCAGATGGTGCGCGAAGTGGCCTCGAAGACCAACGACCTCGCCGGTGACGGCACCACCACCGCGACCGTCCTCGCCCAGGCGATCGTCCGCGAGGGTGCGAAGGCGGTTGCCGCCGGCATGAACCCGATGGACCTGAAGCGCGGCATCGACAAGGCGGTCAACGCCATCGTCGACGAGCTGAAGAAGCGCACCAAGAAGATCACGACCCCGAGCGAAACCGCCCAGGTCGGCACCATCTCCGCCAACGGCGAGGCCGAGATCGGCAAGATGATCTCCGAGGCGATGCAGAAGGTCGGCAACGAGGGCGTCATCACGGTCGAGGAAGCCAAGGGCATCCAGACCGAGCTTGACGTCGTCGAGGGCATGCAGTTCGACCGCGGCTACGTCTCGCCCTACTTCATCACCAACCCGGAGAAGATGGTCGCGGATCTCGACAATCCGTACATCCTGATCCACGAGAAGAAGCTCTCCGGCCTGCAGCCGATGCTGCCGCTGCTCGAAAGCATCGTCCAGTCCGGCAAGCCGCTGCTGATCATCGCCGAGGACGTCGAGGGCGAGGCGCTGGCCACCCTGGTCGTCAACAAGCTGCGTGGCGGCCTCAAGATCGCCGCCGTCAAGGCGCCCGGCTTCGGTGACCGCCGCAAGGCCATGCTGGAAGACATCGCGATCCTCACCGGCGGCCAGGTCATCAGCGAAGATCTCGGCATCAAGCTCGAGACCGTGACGCTGAACATGCTCGGCCGCGCGAAGAAGGTGCTGATCGAGAAGGAAAACACCACGATCGTCGAAGGTGCCGGCAAGAAGGCCGACATCACCGGCCGCTGCAACCAGATCCGCGCGCAGATCGAGGAGACCACCTCGGACTACGACCGCGAGAAGCTGCAGGAGCGCCTGGCGAAGCTGGCCGGCGGCGTTGCCGTCATCCGCGTCGGCGGCGCCTCGGAGACCGAGGTGAAGGAGCGCAAGGACCGCGTGGACGACGCGCTGCACGCGACCCGCGCCGCCGTCGAGGAAGGCATCGTCCCGGGTGGCGGCGTGGCCCTCGCCCGCGCCTCGCTCGCGATCAACAAGCTCAAGGCCGATAACGACGACCAGCGCTTCGGCATCGACATCATCCGCAAGGCGGTGCTCGCGCCGATGCGCCAGATCGCCGAGAACGCCGGCGAAGACGGCGCCGTGATCTCCGGCAAGGTGCTCGACAACGACGACTACAGCTTCGGCTTCGATGCCCAGTCCGGCGAGTTCAAGGACATGGTCAAGGCCGGCATCATCGACCCGACCAAGGTCGTCCGCACCGCGCTGCAGGACGCCGCCTCGGTCGCCGGTCTGCTCATCACGACCGAAGCGATGGTCGCCGAGCGTCCGGAAAAGAAGGCCCCCGCCGGTGGCGACGCCGGAATGGGCGGCATGGGCGGCATGGGCGGCATGGATTTCTGATCCGCTGCTCCAGGCTCAGGCCGGGATACCGGAAAGCCGTGGGGGTAACCCCACGGCTTTTCTCTTGAGCCCCGCCTGTTGCGCCGCGCCGCCGTTCAGCCCCGCCGCCGCTCCAGCCCGAACGCCCAGGCCGCCACCGCCAGCCCCGCCAGCGCGAGCGCAGCGCCCAGCAGCGGCAGGCTCCGATAGCCGATCCCGGCGCCCAGCGCCGCCCCGCCCAGCCACGCCCCGCCGGCATTGCCGAGATTGAACGCCCCCTGGTTGATCGTCGAGGCAAGGTTCGGCGCATCCCGCGCATGGTCGATCACCCGCGTCTGCAACGGCGAGACCAGGGTGAACACCGCCATCCCCCAGCCCGCCATCACCAGCACGGCCAACAGGCCGAACGGCAGCGCCGCCCGCAGCGCCACCAGCAGCACGGCGATCGCCAACAGCGTCGCGACGATGGTGCGCGCCGCATGCCGGTCCGCGAGCCGCCCGCCGAGCAGCCCGCCCGCCGTCAGCCCGGCGCCGAACACCAGCAGCGCCACGCTCACCCAGTGCGGCGACAGCCCGCCCACCCGTTCGAGCATCGGCGCGATATAGGTGAACACGCTGAACAGGCTCGCCGAGCTCAGCACCGCCATCAGCATGGCGAGCAGCACCTGCGACCGTCCGAGAATCCGCACCTCGTTGAGCAGCCTGGCCGATCCCGCCCGCAGGTCGCGCGGCAGCAGCAGCGCGATCGCCGCCATCGCGACGAGGCCGATCGCCGCCACCACCCAGAAGGTCGCCCGCCATCCCGCCGCCTGGCCGAGGATGGTGCCCGCCGGCACGCCGAGCACATTGGCGAGCGTGAGGCCGAGAAACACCAGCGCCACCGCCCGCGCCCGCTTCTCCCGCGGCGCCAGCTCCGCCGCGACGACCGAGCCGATCCCGAAGAACGCCCCGTGCGACAGCGAGGTGACCACCCGCGCAGCCAGCATCGTGTCATAGCCCGGCGCCAGCGCGCAGAGCGTGTTGCCCAGCACGAACACGCCCATCAGCCCGAGCAGCGCCGCCCTGCGCGGCCACCGCCCGACCAACACCGCGAGGAACGGCGAGCCGAAGCTCACCCCCAGCGCATAGGCGCTGACCAGGAATCCCGCGCGCGGGATCGAGACCGAGAAATCGCGCGCGAGATCGGGCACCAGCCCGACGATGACGAACTCGCTCGTGCCGATGGCGAAGCTCGCGACGATGAGCGCGAGCAGGGGAAGTTTCATGCCGGAATTCCGCGAAAAGGGAACGGCAGTGAACACGCCGCCGGCGCCGGCGGCAACGCCCGCCGGCGGAACTCAGCCCCGTGTCTGCGGATTGTCGAAGCGCGGCGAGCGCATCCGGTGGATCGCCGCCTTCAGCGCATCGGCGAAATCCCGCCGCTCCGCATCCCCCAGCGCCATGCCGACGATCTGCCGCGCCTCCCGGTTCGCCACCGAGACGATCGGATTGGTCCCCGCCTGTTCCTCGACATCGACGCGCAGCCACCCCGCCTCCAGCCGCACCTCGCTCCTGCGCCCGCCCGGCGTGGTGCGGGTGATGGTCAGCGCCTCGTCGGTCAGCACGATCACCTCGGACGCCTTCGCCCCGCGCATGTTCATCCCGTAGAGCGTGACGGCGAGGATGAGATCGGCCCCGTTGAACCCGATCACCGGCATCGCGCCCAGCCGCCACATCAGGCTGGTCACCAGCAACGAGCCGGTCGCCATCACCCCGAACACGACGAACATGCCGCGCCGGCTCATGCTCCGGTGCGGCGTCAGCACCGCCTGGAAAATCGGCCGTCCCTGTCCGGCCATACCCAACGCTTCCGCCATGACGTTATCTTCGCATCGAATGCGCATTCCGCAAGCATGGATGCTTGCCAAAATCCCCCCCGCCCCGCACAAATCGCGGATGCCGACCGCCACCGAACCGCCCCCCAAGCGCCGCCCCACCGTCCCGCAGGCCCGCGTGCGCAGGATGAAAACGGCGGATATCCGCCCCTTCCTCGAAGCCATCTCGGCCGGCAACCCCGAGCCGCGCACCGAGCTCCACTACGCCGACCCGTTCTCGCTGCTCGTCGCCGTCGTCCTTTCCGCGCAGACGACCGACGCCGCGGTGAACAAGGCGACCCCCGGCCTGTTCGCCGCCGCCCCCACCCCGGCGGCGATGGCGGCCCTCGGCGCCGAGGGCATCGGCCCGCATATCCGCTCGATCGGCCTCTGGCAGTCCAAGGCGAGGAACGTCGCCGCCCTCGCCGAGCTCCTCGTCGAGCGGCATGGCGGCGCGGTCCCCGCCGAGCGCGAGGCGCTCGAGGCCCTGCCCGGCGTCGGCCGCAAGACCGCGAATGTCGTGCTCAACGAAATCTTCGGCCAGCCCACCATGGCGGTGGACACCCACATCTTCCGCCTCGCCAACCGCACCGGCCTCGCCCCCGGCAAGACCGTGCGCGAGGTGGAGGACGGCCTGGTCAGGCGCATCCCGCCCGACCTGCTGCGCCGCGCCCATCACTGGCTGATCCTGCACGGGCGCTATGTCTGCAAGGCCCGCCAGCCCGAATGCTGGCGCTGCCCCGGCGCGCAATGGTGCGTCTTCACCCCCAAACCCGCGGCACCCGCGAGGGGCCGCCGGGCATGAGCGCGTCCTCCGGCTTCCGCCTCGCGAAGACCCTCGGCCTCGCCGCCGTCGTCGCCTCGGCCGTCACCCAGGAATACGGCGCCGGAATCAATTTCGTCGTCCCCCAGAGCCTCGGCGTCTATCCCGGCATCGGCGCGCTGGTGCCGCTGGCGATGTTCGCGACCGGCCTCGTCATCTTCCTGAAGGTCTTCCTCTACGCCCGGTTCTCCCGCGCCATGCCGCGCGCCGGCTCGTCCTATGTCTGGACGGTGCGCGCCCTCAACCTGCCGCTCGGCTTCATCCTGCATTTCGTCTGGTGGGCCAGCATCACCGCGGCGATGGGCTTCATCGCCTTCGCCTTCGGCAATTTCCTCGGCAACGCGATGGTCAATGCCGGCTTCGCCGCCGGCCACCTGCTGCTCTCGAAGCCCGGCCATCTCGCCCTCGGCCTCGCCGCACTCTGGATCATCTACGGCATCCATGTCGCCGGCATCCGCGATTACGGCCGCCTCGTCGTCATCCTGCTCGCGCTCGTCGTGGTCACCGCCCTCGCCGTCGGCGTCATCGGCTTCGCCGCCGACCCCGCCGCCCTGCTGCACACCGCCGCGGCGCGCACCGGCATCGCCTTCGCCCGCCCCGCCGCCGCCCCGCCCTTCGACGCGCACGCCTTCCTCGCCGTCTGCACCCTGTTCATCTTCGCCTATGGCGGGCTGTCCGGCGCGCCCGCCCTGTCGGGCGAGACCGAACACGCCGAAACCGTGATGCCGCGCGGCATCGTCATCGCCTGGCTCACCTCGGTCGTGCTGTTCTCGCTGGTCGCCGCAGCACTGCTGCACGCCGTGCCCTGGTGGGCGGCGCTGGACCTCATCCGCCACAAGCACGCCTCCCTCGTCACCGCCCCCGGCATCATCGGCCTCGCCGCCCCGCGCCCGCTCGCCGCGGCGCTCGACCTCGTGATCGCGCTCATCGTCGGCAAGACGCTCGCGCCGCAGATGGTCGTCACCTCGCGCATGCTCTTCGCCTGGGCCGAGGACGGGCTGATCCCCGCCCGCTTCGCCGAAACCTCGCGCCGCCGCGCCCCGGTCGCCGCCCTCACCCTCACCGTCGTGCTCGCCTCGCTCTTCCTCGTGCAGGCGACCTATATCGGCTGGGCCTTCGGCATCGTCGCCCGCTCGGTCACCATCCTGCTGGTCTGGCTCGCCGTCGCCTGCGCCGCGCTCAACCTGCGCTACAACCCGCGCCATGCCAGCCATGGCTGGTCCGAGCCCTTCCGCCGCGGCGTCATGGTCGTGCCCGTCGCCCTGCTCTCCATCGTCGTCACCATCGCGCTGATCCGCTCGGTGCTGGTGCTGCCCCACGCGCCCTTCTACGTCCAGCCGCTGTTCCAGGGCGCGGTGATGGCGCTGATCGGCACGGCGCTCTATCTCCGCGCCCGCCGCGTCGCCCCCGGCCTCGCCGCCGTCACCGCAACGCTCCCCCTCGAATAGCGCCCCCTTCCGCGCCGCGCCGCGACGCCATATACGAACCGCATGGCAGCGGCCCGACCCTTTCTGAAAATGCACGGCGCCGGGAACGATTTCGTCGTTCTCGATGCCCGCGCGCACCCGCTTGACCTCGCCCCCGCCGCCGCCGCCCGCATCGCCGACCGTCACCGCGGCGTCGGCTGCGACCAGATCATCCTGATCGAGCCGGACGACGGCGCCGCCGCCTTCATGCGCATCCTGAACGCGGACGGCTCGGAATCCGGCGCCTGCGGCAACGCCACGCGCTGCGTCGCGGCCCTGCTCGCTGGCGAAACCGGCGCCCGCCGCCTCGCCATCCGCACCAATGCCGGCCTGCTGCCCGCCGAAATCAAGGGCCCCACCCTGGTCGAGGTCGACATGGGCGCGCCGAAACTCGGCTGGGAAGACATTCCCCTGGCCGAACCGGCGGACACGCTCTCGCTCCGCCTCGCCCTCGGCCCGGTGCAGAACCCCGCCGCCTGCTCGATGGGCAACCCCCACGCCACCTTCTTCGTCGACGACCTGACCCACCTGCAGATCGAGACGATCGGCCCGAAGCTCGAACACGCCCGCCTCTTCCCCGAGCGCGCCAATATCGGCTTCGCCCGGATCGACGCGCCGGACCGCATCCGCCTGCGCGTCTGGGAACGCGGCGCCGGCCTCACCCTCGCCTGCGGTTCCGGCGCCTGCGCCGCCCTGGTCAACGCCCATCGCCGCGGCCTCGCCGCCCGCCGCGCCGAGATCGAGATGGACGGCGGCACCCTCACCCTCACCTGGCGCGATGACGGCCACGTGCTGATGGAAGGCCCCGTCGCCCTGGTCTTCGAGGGCGAGCTGGACGCGGCCATGCTCGCGCCATGAGCCTCGACATCCTCACCTTCGGCTGCCGCCTCAACGCCTTCGAGAGCGAGGTGATGCGCGGCCATGCCGAGGCCGCCGGGCTCGGCGACGCCGTCATCGTCAACACCTGCGCCGTCACCGCCGAGGCCGAGCGCCAGGCCCGCCAGGCCATACGCCGCGCCCACCGCGCCGACCCCGCCGCGAAAATCATCGTCACCGGCTGCGCCGCCCAGATCGACCCGGCCGCCTGGTCGAGCATCGAGGGTGTCGCCCGCGTCCTCGGCAACGCCGAGAAGCTCACGCCCGAAGCCTGGCGGTCGGAAGCGCCGGTCCTCGTCGCCGACATCATGCAGCTCCGCCAGACCGCCGCCCACCTGATCGAGGGCTTCGGCACCCGCGCGCGCGCCTTCATCGAGGTGCAGCAGGGCTGCGATCACCGCTGCACCTTCTGCATCATCCCCTATGGCCGCGGCCCCTCGCGCTCGATCCCGCTCGGCGCCGTGGTCGAGCAGGTCCGCACCCTCGTCGCCAATGGCTACAACGAGGTGGTGCTCACCGGCGTCGACCTCACCTCCTACGGCGCCGACCTGCCCGGCGCGCCGAAACTCGGCCAGCTGTGCCGCCGCCTGCTCGCCGCCGTGCCGGACCTGCCGCGCCTGCGCCTCTCCTCGATCGACCCCGCCGAGATCGACGACGATCTCTGGCGCCTGCTCGAATCCGAGCCCCGCCTGATGCCGCATCTGCATCTCTCGGTGCAGGCCGGATCCGACCTCATCCTCAAGCGCATGAAGCGCCGCCATCTCCGCCACCACGTCATCGAGGCCGCCGCCCGCGCCCGCGCGCTCCGCCCCGACATCGCCCTCGGCGCCGACCTCATCGCCGGTTTCCCCACCGAAACCGAGGCGCATTTCGCCGAAACCCTCGCTTTGGTCGACGACGCCGGGCTCGACTATCTCCACGTCTTCCCCTTCTCCGCCCGCAAGGGCACGCCCGCCGCGCGCATCCCCGCTTTGCCGATGGCCGAGCGCCGCGCCCGCGCCGCCCGCCTGCGCGAGGCCGGCGCCCGCCGCGCCGAAGCCCGCTTCCGCGCCATGACCGGCACCACCGTCACCGCCCTGGCCGAGACCGAAACCGCCGGCCACACCGAAACCTTCGCGCCGATCCGCTTTTCCGCACCCGTCACCCCGGGCGCGCTCGTCACGGCGAGGATTACCGGCGCGGATGCCACCGGCGTGACCGCAGGAGCAGAATGATGGCGCTCGGCTTTCTCTCGCGCCTCAAATCCGGCCTCACCCGCAGCACCCAGAAGCTCGCCGCCGGCATCACCGACACCTTCACCAAGCGCAAGCTCGACGACGCGGCGCTGGAAGAACTCGAAGACCTGCTCATCACCGCCGATCTCGGCCCCGCCGCCGCCGCCCGCGTCATCCGCGCCTTCCGCCGCACCCGCTTCGGCCAGGACGTTTCCGCTCCCGAAATCCGCGCGTCGCTGGCCGAGGAGGTGGCGAAAATCCTCGCCCCCGTCGCGCAGCCGCTCGCGATCGACCGGAGCAAAAACCCGTTCGTGATCCTGATGGTCGGCGTCAACGGCACCGGCAAGACCACCACGATCGGCAAGCTCGCCCAGTCCTATGCCGAGGCCGGCGCCAGACCCCTGCTCGTCGCCGGCGACACGTTCCGCGCCGCCGCGGTCGAACAGCTCCAGGTCTGGGGCGAGCGGACCGGCGCGCCGGTGATGACCGGCCCCGCCAACGCCGACCCCGCCGGCCTCGCCTTCGACGCCATCGCCCGCGCCCGGCGCGACGGGCACGACATCGTGCTGATCGACACCGCCGGCCGCCTGCACAACAAGGCCGCGCTGATGGAGGAGCTGCGCAAGATCATCCGCGTCATCCGCAAGCAGGATGAAACCGCCCCCCACGCCGTGCTGCTGACGCTCGACGCCACCACCGGCCAGAACGCCATCGCCCAGGTCGCCACCTTCAAGGAGATGGTCGATCTCACCGGCCTGATCGTCACCAAGCTCGACGGCTCGGCCCGCGCCGGCGTCGTCGTCGCCCTGGCCGAAACCGCCGCCCTGCCGATCCATGCCGTCGGCGTCGGCGAACAGGCGGCCGATCTCCGCCCCTTCGACGCCACCGAATTCGCCCGCGCCCTCACCGGCGCCGACGCCGACCGCCCCGCCTGAATTTTTGCGCCGTCCCGGATCATCCCGAAACCCGACGACCCGCGCATTGCTGAATTTCAGCGGCGATTTGCAGAAACCAAAGGGCGAACTGCCGTAGCGTGACGGCTCGCGCCGCCCCGCCTCACCAGTCGCGGCGGTGCCAGCGATGCCAGTGGTGCCAATGGTCATACGGCCGGTATCCGCCGTCATATCCCGCGCCGCGCCCATGCAACGGCGCGTTGTCCGGCCGCGATCCGATGAAGCGCCGATAAGCAGAAATCCAGTCCCGCGCGATCATCCGCCGCGCCTCGTCCAGCCCCAGCCGGTGCGCGCAGACCAGCCGCGCCATGCGCGCCTCCAGCCGGTCCTTCGCATAGGACCCCCACTGCCCCCGCCCGAGATGCGGCTCCGGCCAGAGATTGGCCGGGCTGGTCGGCGAGCCGCCGAGCGCGAGCGGGATCAGGTGATCCTCCTCGTATTTCCAGGGTCGCGCATCGGCATAGCCATAGCGCCGGATCTGCGCCTTCTTCAGCGGCTCGGTATAGGACACCGGCGGCCGCACCGTCCGCGTCCAGCCGCGCCGGCAGATCGTGGCACCGATCGTCGCCTCGCGCACCGCGGGGTTGATCGCCCCCGGCGTCAGCGCCGGATCGGGCAGCGGCGAAGCCCCCCGCGCCGCCGCCACCCCGCCGGCCAGCATCCAGGCCGCCGCGACCAGACCGATCCATCTCCTGTTCGAAATCATCTCTGGAACATAACGTGAACGGGTAAACATCAGGTTAACGCCGCCAGCCCCGCGCGCAATTTCGCCATCGCCCGCTCCAGCTTTTCCGGGCTCTGGGCGAAGCAGATCCGCAAATGCCCCTCGCCCGCCGCGCCGAACGCGATCCCCGGCGCCACCGCCACCTTGTGCGCGATGGCGAGGTGCCGCGCCAGTTCCAGGCTGTCCGCCACCCCCTCGATCCGCGCGAAGGCATAGAGCCCGGCCGGCGCCGCGCTGTAGCGCACGCGGTTGAGCCCGGCGAGCCCGGCGCCGACGATCGCCCGCCCCTCGGCGCAGAACGCCCGGAACCCGGCGACATAGTCCTCGCACTCCAGCGCCGCCCGCGCCGCCTCCTGCGCGAAGGGCGCCACGCCGGAATGCGTCGCCTCGATCAGCTCGCCCACCGCGTCCCGCTCGCCCTCCGGCAGCACCAGCCAGCCGACGCGGAATCCCGTCATCGCCCAGGTCTTCGACACCGAATTGGCGACGATCACCCGATCCTCCGGCCCCGCATGGTCCAGCGCCGAGGGCGCCGCCGCCCTCCCGTCGAAACTCAGCCGCGAATACACCTCGTCCGACAGCAGCCACACGCCCCGCCGCCGGCAGATCTCCAGGATGGCGACGATCTCCGCGTCGCTCGCCATCCACCCGGTCGGGTTGTTCGGCGAATTGAGGCAGAACACCCGCGCGCCGTCGAGGGCCGCGTCCAGCCGGTCGAGATCGAGGCGGAATCCGCCCGCGCCGTCCTCGTCCAGCGGCAGCCGCACCACCTCGGCCCGCCGCGCCAGCGCCGCCCCGGCGAGGTTCGGCCATTCCGGCTCGTGGATCACCACCTTGTCGCCCTGCCGCAAGATCGCGGTGAATGCGACGCCGATCGCCGCCATGCCCGAGGCGGTCACCGCGATCCGCGTCTCTGCCACCGGTTTCGCGTGCACCCGGCTCAGATAATCCGCCAGCGCGAGGCGGAGCGACAGCCGCCCCCGGCTGTCCACGTAATGCGTGTCCCCGGCCTCGACGGCGCGGATCAGCGCCGCCCGCGCCGCGTCCGGCGGCGCCCGGTCGGACTCGCCGAACGCCAGGTTGTCCACCGCCGGGTCGGCAAAGGCCAGCCGCCCGATATCGCCGATCTTCGATCGCGGAATCCGAATGATATCCATTGACCACCCTGAAAGGCGGCGTCAGCCCGCGCGCACCACGCCGCGTTCGGTCGCCACCGCATGAAGGCGCGCATCCTGCGGTCCCACCGGCACCTCGTCCACCTCCTGCGATGCATAGGCGCACCCCAGCCGGAACGCATCGGGCAGGCCGGCCAGCGTGCGGTCGTAATACCCCGCGCCATAGCCAAGCCGGTTGCCCCGCCGGTCGAAGGCCAGCAGCGGCACCAGCACGAAATCGGGCACGATCTCCTCGCCCTCGGGGTGCGAGGTGCCGAACCGCCCCGGCACCAGCGCCGCGCCGCGCCGCCAGCGCCGGAAGGTGAGCGGCAGGCCGCGCCTCGGCGTCACCGGCAGGCCGATCGCATGCCCCCGCGCCTCCAGCTCGGCCAGCAGCGGCCGGATGTCGATTTCCGCCCCGATCGGCCAGAACCCCGAAACCACCGCGCCGGCGGGCGGCGGGCACTGCTCCAGCACCACGGCGGCCAGGCGCGCGCCCAGTGCCGGGTCGAGCCCGTCGCGCCGGTCGAGGGCGGCCTGCCGCGCCGCCGCCTTGCGGGCGATGAGATCGAGCTCGGTCATGCTGTCGGGGAGAGGAGCAAAAGTGCGAAGCCGCCCTGGCCGTTGGCGTTGACATCCTCCCAGAGCCTGCGTGAGCAGGTGGGCGCCGGAAATACCGGAACCACGGTTCCGACAGAGCCAGCTCCCTGGGAGATACTTACTGGCCCCGGGGATGTGCTTGCCTGACGCACCGGGCAGCCTCGCCCCCGCAACTTAGGACTCCGCGAGGTCCGCCGCAATCTCCTCCGCGCGCGCGGCGACGCGCCGCAGCCTTGCGACATGCTCGGGGGAAACGCCGGTGGGCTTCGCCGCCCGCAACGCCTCGTGGGTGGCCCGCAGGTCGTGCAGCTCGTCGGCCAGCAGAAGTGCCGCCAGCACCAGCAGCCGCGCCTCGCCGGTCTGCTCGCCGATCGCCTTGATGCTGCTCACCCGGCGGTCGATCTCGGCGGCCATCGCCTGCAAGTGCCGCTCCTGCCCGTCCTCGCAGCTCACCGAATAGGAGAAGCCGTTGATGCGGATGTTCACGTTCGCCATGTCAGCCCTGCTCCACCCGGTCGGCCTCGTCGAGCGCCGCCCGCAGTTGCTCGATCATCCGGTCGAGCGCCGCGGCGACCTCGGCCCGCCCGTCGCTTCCGCCCGGCGGGGCCGGCCGCGCCGCATGGGCGGCGATGCGCGCCAGTGCCGCTTCGAGCCGCTCGATCGCCTGAATTTCGGTTTCCTGCTCCGCCATGCGATGCTTATCGCGGATTTTGCGTTACAATGAAAGCCGCTTAACCCGCAGCCGCGCTGGAAACCCGAGCCGACCGATGATCACCGCCTTCAACCACGCCCTGGCTCCCTGGATCGCCGCCTATGGCAGCCTGGCGGTGGCCGCGCTGATCATGCTGGAAAGCCTCGGCCTGCCGCTGCCCGGCGAAACCGCCCTGGTCTCCGCGGCGATCTATGCCGGCACCACCCACCGGATCGACATTTCGGTCCTCATCCTCGCCGCCGCGGCGGGTGCCATCGTCGGCGGCGCCGCCGGCTACTGGATCGGCCGCAACGCCGGCTACCCGGTGCTGCTCCGCCATGGCCGCCATATCGGCCTGACCGAGCGCCGGCTGCGCGCCGGCCACTGGCTGTTCGAGAACCATGGCGGCAAGATCGTCGTCTTCGGCCGTTTCTTCGCGGTGATGCGCGCCCTCGCCGCGCTGCTCGCCGGCGTCACGGTGATGGAGTGGCGCCGCTTCATCGCCTTCCAGACCCTCGCCTGCCTCATCTGGGCCGGCATCTATGGCGGCGTCGCCTACATCTTCGGCAAGCAGATCAACCGCTTCGCCGGCCCGCTCGGCGCCGCCGCGGCGGTCGTCATCGTCGCCGTCGGCGTGGCGATGGTGGTCCTCGCCCGCCGCCACGGCGAGCGGCTCGAACGCGCCGCCGCCGCCCGCGCCACCCTCCCCGACCAGCTTCCGCACAAGAGATGACCGCAACATTGCTGATCGCCGGGCTCGGCTATACCGGCCGCGCCGTCGCCACCGCCGCCCGCGACGCGGGCTTCGCCGTCCTCGCCACCGCGCGCGACCCGGCGGGCAGATCCGCGCCCGGGGGTGTGGCGCTCGTCCCCTTCGCCGAGGCCGCCGCCGCGCTGCCGGACGCGACCCATCTGCTGGTCACCGCCGCCCCCGGCGAGGCCGGCGATCCGCTCCTCGCCCTCTGCGCCGATGCCATCGCCGCCGCCCCGGCGCTGCGCTGGATCGGCTATTTCTCCACCACCGGCGTCTATGGCGACCGCCAGGGCGGCAGCGTCGACGAAACCACGCCGCCCGCCCCCGGCTCGCCGCGCACCCTCCGCCGCGTCGAGGCGGAGCAGAACTGGGCGGCGATGGCGAACGACCACCGCGCCGTCGACGTCATCCGCCTCGCCGGCATCTACGGCCCCGGCCGCTCCGCCTTCGACGACCTGCGCGCCGGCACCGCCCGCCGGATCGACCGGCCGGGGCAAAAATTCAGCCGCATCCATGTGGACGACATCGCCGGCGGCACGCTCGCGTCCATCGCCACGGCCACCGGCGGCGTGCGCATCCTCAACTTCGCCGATGACGAACCCGCCCCGAGCGCCGATGTCATCGCCCATGCCGCATCCCTGCTCGGCATCGCCCCGCCGCCGCTGATCCCCTTCGACGAGGCGCGGCGCGGAATGTCGCCGATGGCGCTGTCCTTCTGGTCGGAAAACCGCATCGTGCGGAGCGAGGGCACCAGGGCGGCGCTGCGCCGCCCCTGGCGTTTTCCCTCCTACCGCGAGGGGCTCGAAGCCATCCTCGCGGCGGAAACCGGGGCCTGACGGCCTCCAAAGCCGCGCCGGCCCTCACCGGGCCGGAGCCGGAGCAAAACTACTTCGCGGCGCGGGCGAGGCTCTGGCTGATCGCCGCCTCGGCGGATTCGCGGCCTTCCCAGCCGGTCACCTTCACCCACTTGCCCTTCTCCAGGTCCTTGTAATGGGTGAAGAAATGCTCGATCGCGTCGCGCGTGATCGCGGGCAGCTGGTCGACCTCGGTGACGCCGGAGAATTGCGGGTGGATCTTGTCATGCGGCACGCAGACGATCTTCTCGTCCTGCCCCGCCTCGTCCTCCATCCGCAGCACGCCGATCGGCCGCGCCCGGATCACCGCCCCCGGCACCACCGCCGCCGGCACCAGCACCAGCGCGTCCGCCGGGTCGCCATCGTCGGCGAGGGTGTTGGGAATGAACCCGTAGGCCGCCGGATAGGCCATCGGGGTGAACAGGAAGCGGTCCACCATCACCGCCCCGCTCTCCTTGTCGACCTCGTATTTCACCGCCGAGCCCTGCGGAATCTCGATCACCACATGAATGTCGGACGGCGGCGCCTTGCCGGCCGGGATCTTGGAAACGTCCATGGCGGAACCTCCTGAATGATGTCGCGCGCCTTCTAGCGGCATGGGCGGATATTGCCAATCGCCGCGCCCCGGCCCCATACAGGCGGCGTGCGCCGGTAGCTCAACGGTTAGAGCGGACCGCTCATAACGGTTTGGTTGCGGGTTCGAGTCCTGCCCGGCGCACCAATTAAATCAATATTTTATATGGATTTTAGAACCGGTTTCGGACCTATCTCGATTTTCGGGCAAGATACTGCGTGCTTGCACGCCGCAAAATTTTACGAAAATGTCAGGCTACCGCTGTCCCCTGCGTTCCGGTTCGCACAGCATCGCCAGTTCGTGGCGGACGCCCACCAGCGCGCCGGCACTTGGCCAAAATGCTGTGTCGCTAGCCTCCCTTGCGATTGTTCGGCTGGCTTTTTGAATGTCTCGTTCGAGAATAAACGCCCCAAGAATTGTCAGGATTTTTTACATCATTTTGAAAAATTAATGCTTATCGTCCTGATAAGATTAAATTTTTTATTTTGGCATCATTTTTGCTGCACTTAGTTTGGATGGTGATATTCCCAACGAATTGAGCCTCCAGGATGCCTTAGCCGGCATAATCCGGCACATACAGGAGGAATTCATGAGACCACATTATCTAAGATCGGTCATTTTCGGCGCCGCTGCGCTCAGTGCCGTCAGCCTCGCCGGAACAGGCGCGGCGCAGGCCGACGTCGTGAGCTGGGTCTTCTACAACCATAGTGGCAAAAACAGTGTCATTACTGGCGGCACAGGTGGCGCCATAATCGATGGCACATCAGGCACCCAGTCTGTCACCTTCAGCAGCACGCCTGCCCTAAATCCGGCACAGACTGTTACACTGACGCCGTTTGGTCCCACGAATTCAAAGTCGGGACCAACACTGCATCTGTATCAAAAGAACGGCCAGTATCCGACGACCACCGGAGTTCAGCCCGGTGAGCAGGGTATCGGCCTGACTAACGATCCAACGGGTCAGGGCGAGATCAGTGCTAACGTGATCAACAGCTTCGTGCAGGTTGATATATCCGGCCTTTCAAGCCCACCCCTGAATTCGCTCAATCTCGGCTTCTCGATGGGCAGCTTGCCGGGTGGCGATCAATGGGCGGTCTATGGCACAAACACGTACGGCAATATGATCGGCGCAACACTTCTGAGTGCCGGCGGCACCTATACGGGCGCGTTAACCAACGTGATCGGCACGTGGGACTATCTCGATGTGGTTGCAACGAAGAACAACGTGTTGCTCTCGACCATAACGGCGACCGTTCCAGAGCCCGGCTCGCTCGTCCTCTTGGGCACCGGCCTTCTCGGCCTCGGCCTCGTCGCGCGCCGCAAGCGCCGGCGTGCCTGATTACAAAAAGGCCCCGGATGTCTCCGGGGCCAACTGCAACTGGAGTTCAAAGCGGACATTGAAAGGAAAGTCCGGCACTGGCTTTTAAGCGGCCTCGTGTAACGGAGGCTTTTCCTATTGTCTCAGTTTTGTGCGGCGGCCTCCCGCGCCAACCGCCGAACCGTGACCACCCTATAGCCCGCCCGCCAGCACATCACGTAGAACCGCGTCTTGGCGTAGAAGTGCCGCACCCACGACGCGGGCGAAGCCCGGCCAGTGGCGAGGTGCCGGGCCACGTAGAGCAGGCCTCGCGCAACGTCGCGTCCCTACCCGGCTTGCCGGCGCGGCGCACCAGCGGCCTCGATCCTCCCCTGGTCCGCCCACCCCGCAACGACCCTGCCCGCTCATTCGCCCGGGGCGACGCCGGCGGGCGCGGCGGGATTCCCGCAAGGGTAGAATGAAACCTTAAGAATATAAGCTTTTTGAATAGTTGATCTTTGATCCAACGAGATTATCGTTCGCTTTCAAAATAATTACCTGAAGGCAAAAAAGCAGCTGGTTTCATAATTCTGGGAGGGGCGCATGCTGCATCGCGCCGTCTTCGTGGCGGGCGCGGCGCTGGCCGCCATGCCGGGACTGCTGGGCGGCACGGGGCAGGCCTGCCATCCGCCGCCCATGATCGTCGCCCGCCCCAACCGCCGCGAGATCGCGTTCCTGAAGGGAACGCAGCCGCTTCTGGACCTCGAATGGTGGGCGGTCGAGGCGCTGCGCTGCCGGTTCCGCACCGCGCGATGGCAGGCCGCCATCGAGGAACGCATCGCCCATGAATCCACGGACGCGGCAAAACTCCTTTGGCCGGGCGACGGGAAGCGCCAGGAACAGGCGCTGTCGATCTTCACCGCCGCGCAGGCCGAGGCTCGCCGCGAGGCCGAATTCGCCTCGCGGCTTCAATGCGCCGCCCTCCTGTCCACCGGCAAGCTCGGGGAGCTCGATCACATCGCCAAGGCGGGCGGATGGTGATCCGCGCCCCGGCCGAAAAACGGCCCCGGATGAGGGCTCCGGGGCCGGTGCGCAAGGAGGTCCAAATGCATGCCTCGCATCATGGCCGATCTTCGTCGCTCGCGCGTAACGCCCACGTTTCATAATGTCTCGGCCGGGCCTCCGGCTCGCCGCCCGCCTGGCCGCGTCTTTCGATCTTGTGAACACGCTCACCGCAACGTGGGCGCTCCCGGCGCCCACCCCCGGTTGACCCTCTCCCGGCCCGCACGCACAAGGCGCTCGGCACGACACACGTGCTTATGCTCCCACTTTCCGTTGGCAGCCGGTTCTCCTCCAAAGCCCGGCTGCCACTTTTTTCCCGGCGGCCGCAAGTCATCGCGCATGACGTCCGTTCGCGATATTGCTTTTGATTAATAGTTTCATCCTATGGAGCAATTGATTTCTTCAGTATATTACGTTATCATAAAGTGTATAAATAATTAACCTTAGTCAAAAAAGACGCCTCTCTTCGTATTATCTGGATGGGCACATGAGCGTTCGAGCGCTTCTCGTGGCGGGGGCATTCGCGCTTTCCTTACCGGGGCCGATGATCAAGCCAGCCTCCCGCCTGCCGCCGATTCCCGTCGTTTCGCATCGCCGCGAGACGACGTTCCTCACCGAGACCACCCCGCTCCTCGACATGGAGTGGTGGGCGGTCGTCGCTGTCCGCTGCCATCTCCGCTCCGTCCGCTGGCAATCTCTGGTTGAAGAGCAGATCGCCTATGACGCCGCCGATGCGGCCCGCACCCTCTGGCCCGAGGACAGCGGCCGGCAGGGCACCGAACTCTCCATGTTCACCGACACCCAGATCGTGACGCGCCTCAAGGCCGCCTCCGCGCCCGACACGCAATGCGCCGCCCTGATCACCACCAGCCGGCTGGACGAGCTCGACCGGATGGCCAAGGCCGCCGGGTGGTGATCCGCCCCGTCCGGGTCAGGGCCCGGCCTCGTCGTCGCGATCGGAGAGGCGCGCCTGCAGCCGCCGCCTGAAAATGAGCCAGTCGAGACACCAGACCGACAGGCCGGTGAACCCGAGCAGCAAGAATCCCAGCATCCAGGGGTGAAACAGGAGCGCATTCAGCCGGATGAAGATGTTTCCCATATCCATGTGCCGCTCGGATCAAGCGATCGCTTTCGTGCCATCGGGATACCGCCGAATCCCCCGCCCCGCCAAGGGGTCGCCTTCGTCCCGCCGCACCCGTTGTTGAACCGGCCGCCCGCCGGACCGATATCCGCTGGGCTCACGTGCAACCAGCTCGCGGAGGAAAGAACGATGACAGCACACCGGATACGCGGCGCCGCCGCGGCGATCGTGTTTGTCGCAACGCTTGGCGCCTGGCAGGCCGCCCAGGCGCAGCCGGTCAGCCAGCTCGAACAGGCGGCGCGGAACGGCAATGTCGCCGCCGCGACCTATCTCGGCTCGCTCTACGAAAACGGCCAGGGCGTCCCGCGGGACGATGCGATGGCCGCCCACTGGTTCGCCTTCGCGGCACGGCGCGGCGATCCCGTCGCCCAGAACAACCTCGCCATGATGTACCAGACCGGCCAGGGCGTCCCGCAGGACACGCGGCGCGCGATCGAGCTCTATCGCCAGGCCGCCGCGCAGGGCAACGAAACCGCGCGGCAGAACCTCGCCGCGCTGGAAGCCTATCTGCGGTCGCAGCCCCGCCCGCCGCAGAACCCCTGAACCCGCCTTTCGCATCCCTCGCACGCCCCCTCGCGGCGCCTTGCCGCGTCCGGGGGCGAAGCGCCCCGAATACCGCAACGACGCGACCGCCCGTGGCATAGCGCGCCCGGATCGCCGCAATGTTGCGGACTCTTGTCACGACGTTTCACGCCGCAAGCCGCCTTCGACCGAAGGCGATCACCCCTTTGAGCAGATGTCGAAATCCCGACGGCGGGATTACAAATTCGATACCGGCCATGCGTTCTCCCGGGGTGCCCGCGAAACCGATATGGCCATACGCGTATGGCGTCCGACTCCCACGGCGTCTCACCCTGGGCAGTCCCCAAACGAAAGGCAGCAACGGCAATGGCGTCCCCGCGGTCGCGTCCTGGCAACTGGTTCGAGTGCGTGTGCGCCAAGAGCGTCGCGCTTTACGATCACCCGTTGCGCGCCGCGGCGGTGATCGTCATCGCCGCGCTGGCCGTCTCGGCACCCTTCCTCCTCTGAAGCATCATCGGACCCGGCCGGGTCCGCCGCCGCGCCCGGGCGGTCGGTGCCGGCAGGTGAGGGCGGTGCTGCCCATCCGGGCACCGGCTCCAAAGCAAGCGACCCCGGATCTCTCCGGGGCCGACGCGCGAGATGCCCCGCACCTTGTCCAGAGGTGCGAGACGACCTCCTGTTACGTGAGACGAACTGACCTGTCGATATTCGTTTTTACGTGATTTTGATCCCCTATACGGAAGGATGTTCCAGCCCTTCCGGAGCGCCTCCCGGCTTGTATGCGCAACCTCCCGGCCCCGCTCACGCCGCCGCACCCCGCCCCGCCCGGTTCACCGCGAAATACAGCGCGCCGGACACCGCCAGCCCGACCAGCCAGCTGATATCGGCGCCGCCCAGCGCGCGGGCGATCGGCCCCTCGTAAAGCTCGGCGTTCATGAACGGGATCTCGACGAGAATGCCGACGGCATAGATCGCCATGGTCGACCAGTTGATCCGCCGGTAGATGCCGGCGGGGTCATAGATCGCGCCGATATCGTAGCTTCCCTGCCGCACCAGGTAGAAATCCGTCAGGTTGATCGCCGTCCACGGCACGAAAACGTAGAGCAGCAGCAGCAGGAAATTGGTCATCCCGTCGACGAAGCTGCCGCTCGCGAGAACCGCGAGCGCCGTGCCGATCACCGCGATCGCGGCGCCGACGCCGATCCGCAGCGCGCTGCCCCGGGCCAGCACCGCCCGCGCCAGCGTCGTGTCGCCGCCGGCGGTCAGGATCGTGCCGGTGGACATCGCGGCGCCGTACAGGTTCAGCACATTGGCGCCAACGATCCCGAGCATGATGACCACGAGCATCAGCCAGCGCAGCCCCGGCCCGAGCAGCCCGGCGAAGAACAGCGTGGTGTCGGCGTTCGCCGCCTTGTTCGCCACCAGCCCGGCCAGCAGCCCGAGGCTCATCATCCAGATCGAGGCCAGCACCGAGCCGAGATAGGTATGCGCCGAACTGCGCAGGAACGAGGTATCGGCCGGCAGGTAGCGCGAATAGTCGGCGACATAGGGCGCGTAGGTGATCTGCCAGGTCGCGAAGATCGAGATCCCCAGCACCACCATCGCCGGCGAGGCCGCCTTCGCCGGCGCCGCCGGCATCGCGTGGTAGCGCGAGAGCAGCGCGATGGTGACGGCGCCGAACACGAGCAGGAACACCAGCGCCACATAGCGCTCGTAGCGGTGGATCTGGTCGTAGCCGAACGCCAGCAGCACGAAGGCCAGCGCGTCGACGATCACCACCCCCGCCGCCTTCGACACGCCGAACAGCGCCGCCGCCGCCTCGCCGCCGAGGATCGCGCTGAGGGTGAAGAACCCGACATAGAGCACGATCACCAGCGCCACCGGCAGGTTCGCCCCGGCCACGCCGAACTGCGCGCGCGACTGGATCATCTGCGGAATGCCGAGCTTCGGCCCCTGCGCGGCGTGATAGGCCATGAACAGCCCGCCGACGACATTGCCGAGCACGATCGCCAGCAGCCCCGAGCCGAGGCCGAGCCCCAGCGCGGTCGCCACCAGCCCGGTCGCCACCGTGGTCATCTGCATGTTCGCCGAGAACCACAGCGTGAACAGCGCGGCCGGCCGGCCATGCCGCTCTGATTCGGGTATCGGGTCGATGGCGCGGCGCTCGATGGCGCCCGGAACGGTCTCGCTGGTCACGTCTTGCTCCCCCTTGCGATGTTCTTGTGGTCGCCGCCAGCAAACAATTGTCTATACAATTTGTCCAGCCCTGTTTCGCGCCATGGGACCGCTCCCACGCCGCCGCGCGGCACTTTTCCACTGGCGCGGCGCGCCGAATCCGCGCCATATGGGCCCGCCCACCGGTTGCCCGGCGGCCCGCCCGCCCTGGAGACGCGATGACCCGACCCGCCGGCGCGCGCCGCGCCACCATGCCCGCCGCCGGAGCCGCGCCGTGAGCGGACCGCCAGAGGACGAGCCGACCCTCGCGCCCGCGGAGATCATGGCCGCCACCGCCTCGATGCGCCGCCTCTTCTCCGCCCGCGCCGGCATCGCGGCGATGCTCCGCGCCGAGGCCGCCCTCGCCCGCGCGGGCGCCGCCGCCGGCCTCATCGCCGCCGAAGCCGCCACCGCCATCGAGACCGCCTGCGCCGGAGAAAAGCCCGATCCCGCCGCCCTCGCCGAAGCCGGCGCGCGGGCCGGCACCATCGTCGTCCCCCTCGTCGCCTGGCTGCGCGCCGCGGTGCCGGCGCACGCCGCCGCCATCCATCGCGGCGGCACCACGCAGGACATCGTCGACACTGGCCTCATCCTCCAGCTCCGCGACGGGTTTCTCCTCCTCGAGGCCGATCTCGACGCGGCGGAGGCGGGGCGGTGCTGAACGCGTTCATCGCCGATTTCCTCTATGCCGCGGTGGCGCTGTTCGTCATCATCGATCCGGTCGGCACCGCGATCATCTTCGCGGCGCTCACCACGCATGACGACGCGGCGAAGCGGCGGACGATCGCCAAGCGGGCCTCGGCGATCAGCTTCCTCGTGCTGCTGGTGTTCGGCCTCGCGGGGGAAAAGCTGCTGCGGCTGCTCGGGATCGGGATTCCGGCCTTGCAGATCGCCGGCGGGGCGCTGCTGTTCCTCTCGGCCAAGGACATGGTGACGGCGAAGGGCGAGCTGCGGGCGAGCAGCGAGGAGCGCAGTGCGGCGAGCGAGTCGACCGAGGATATCAGCGTGTTTCCGCTGGCGATTCCGCTGATCGCCGGGCCGGGCGGGATGACCACGATGGTGCTGCTGCACGCCAAGGCGGGCGGGCAGCCGGGGGCGGTGCTCGCCAACGCGCTGGCGCTGGCGGCGATGATCGCGGCGACCCTGGTTTCGATGCTGGGCGCGCGGCGGCTCGCGCGGCTGATGGGGGCGACCGGGGCCAGCGTGGTCGGGCGGGTGCTGGGCATCCTGGTCGCGGCGCTGGCGGCGCAGTTCATCATCGAGGGCACGCAGGCCGCGCTGCATCTCGGCTGAGGCGGAAATTTCCGCCGTTTTCAACATTCTAGGCAAGGCGCGGATTGACCGGACCGGGCGCGTCTGGCACCGTAACGCAAACGGGAGGCGGGCTCATGACAAGATCTGAACTGATCGCGGCGCTGGCGGCTGACCATCCCCACCTGACGCTGGCGGATGTGGAGCGGATCGTCACCGCGATGTTCGACGAGATGACCGCCACCCTCGCCGCGGGCGGGCGGGTGGAATTGCGCGGCTTCGGCGCGTTCTCGGTGAAGCAGCGCCAGGCGCGGGCGGGGCGCAACCCCAGGACCGGCGAGACGGTGAAGGTGGACGAGAAGACCGTGCCCTTCTTCCGCGCCGGGCGCGAATTGCGCGAGATGGTCAATGCGGGCATGAAACCGCTCGACGGCGGGGCCGATGGCGCCGGGGACGACGACGAGGACGACGAGGAGTAGACCACTGAAGACCGTCCGGCTCATTTTCGGGGCGCTGGTGATTCTGGCGCTGGTGATTTTTCTCCTGTCGAACCGCGCGCCGGTGGCGGTTTCGTTCTTTCCGTTCGGCACGCTGGGCTCGGCGGTGCTCGGCGCGATCGTGCTGATCGCCTTCGGGCTGGGCATGCTGCTGGGCATGCTGATCCATGTGCCGCACCGGCTGCGGGCGCAGCGGCGGGCGAAGCGGGCCGAGCGGCAGCTCGCGGCGCTGCGGGCGCAGCCGCCGGCACCGCAAGCGCCGGCGGACGAGACGATCAGCCTGCCGCCGGCCGTCTGAGATGGGCGCGGCACGACATGGCGCACGGCGGCTGATCGCCGCGATCGACACGCCTTCGCTCGATGAGGCGCGGCGGCTGGCGGGCGCGGTGGGGCCGCATTGCGGGCTGGTGAAGCTGGGGCTGGAGGCGTTCTGCGCCAACGGGCCGGCGCTGCTGGAAGCCGCCGCCGGGCACGACGTGTTTCTCGATCTCAAGCTGCACGACATTCCGAACACGGTGGCCGGGGCGGTGCGCGCGCTGCTGCCGTTGCGGCCGGCGATGCTGACGGTGCACGCGGCGGGCGGCAGCGCCATGATCGCGGCGGCGCGGGAAGCGGCCGAGGCGGCGGGCGCGGCGCGGCCGGTGCTGCTGGCGGTGACGGTGCTGACCAGCCTTTCGGCCGGCGCGCTGGCGGAGACCGGGGTGGCTGGCGGACCGCGCCAGCAGGTGCTGCGGCTGGCGAAGCTGGCGCTCGCCGCCGGGGCGGACGGGCTGGTGTGCAGCGCCAACGAGATTTCGGTGCTGCGCGACGCGTTCGGCGCCGCCCCGGTGCTGGTGGTGCCGGGAATCCGGCCCGCGGGCGCCGATCATGGCGATCAGGCGCGGGTGGCGACGCCGGAGGCGGCGATCGCGGCGGGGGCGAGCTATATCGTGGTCGGCCGGCCGATCACCACGGCGGCGGACCCGGCGGCGGCGGCGGCTTCCATCGCGGCGTCGATCGGCTGATGGCGCGGGCGAAGATCTGCGGGCTGCGGACGCGGGAGACCTGGCTGGCGGCGACGGACGCCGGGGCGGACTGGGTCGGGTTCGTGTTCTTTCCGCGCTCGCCGCGCTTTCTCACCACCGAGGCGCTGAAGGCGATCGGCGCGGATGCGCGGGTGCCGAGGGTGGGGCTGTTCGTCGACCCCGAACCGGCGGCGATCGAGGCGGTGCTGAAGGTGCAGGACCTCGAATTTCTGCAGATCTATGCCGGCGCGGAAGCCTGCCGGGCGATGCGGGCGCGGTTCGGCGCGAAAGTGTGGCGGGCGGTGGGGGTTGCTTCCGCCGCCGATCTGCCGCGCGACGATGAGGGGCTGGACGGGTTCCTGATCGAATCGAAGCCGCCGCGGGGCGCGGACCGGCCGGGCGGCAATGCGACCGCGTTCGACTGGGCGGTGATGCAGGGCTGGCAGGCCCCCGCCCCGTGGCTGCTGGCGGGCGGGCTGACGCCGGCGAACGTGGCCGCGGCGGTGCGCGCGAGCGGGGCGGCGGCGGTGGATGTGTCCTCCGGGGTGGAGAGCGCGCCGGGGGAGAAATCGGTTCCGCTGATCCGGGACTTCGTCGCGGCGGCGCACGCGGCCTGAGGCCGGGCCGGCGGTTGCCCGGCGCGGGCTATTTCTGGGTGCGGGCGCAGAAATAGGTGGCGCGGCCGGACTGGACGGTGCGGCTGATGCCGGCGCAGGCGGCCGGGCCGGGGCAGCGTTCGCAGGGCTGGCCGGCGCGGTCGTAGACTTTCCAGGCGTGCTGGAAATAGCCGAGTTCGCCGGAGGGCTGGACATAGTCGCGCAGCGAGGAGCCGCCGGCGGCGATGGCGTCCGTGAGCGTGGCCTTGATCGCCGGCACCAGGCGCCCTGCCCTGCCCCGCCCGATCGTGCCGGCGAGGCGGTGCGGGAGGATGCCGGCGCGGAACAGCGCCTCGCTGACATAGATGTTGCCGAGGCCGGCGACGACCGACTGGTCGAGCAGCGCCGCCTTGATCGGGGTTTTCTTGCCTTCGAGGGCGGACGCAAGAGTGGCGGGCGAAAAGGCATCGTCGAGCGGTTCGGGGCCGAGGCCGGCGATCAGGCGGTGGGAGTCCTCCGCCGCGGTCGCGACGAGATCGAGCGCGCCGAAGCGGCGGGGATCGACGAAGCCGATCACGGCGCCGTCGTCGGTTTCGAGGGTCAGGTGCTGGTGCGGCAGCGGGGCGGAATCGATCGTCATCCGGCCGGACATGCCGAGATGGATCAGCACCGACAGCGCGCGGTCGAGCCGCATGAACATGTATTTGCCGCGGCGGCGGAACCCCTCGACGCGGGCGCCGGAGAGGAACTGCACGAAGCCCTCGGGGATCGGCCAGCGCAGGTCGGGCCGGGCGAGGACGACGCGGGCGAGGCGGCGGCCTTCGAGCTTGGCGGCGAGGCCGCGCATCACGGTTTCGACTTCGGGGAGTTCCGGCATGGTGCGTTTGCGGCTATAGCCTGAGCCCATGGCCGATACCAGCAGCGAGACCGTCGATTTCGGGTTTTCCACCGTGCCGCGCGACGAGAAGCGGCACAAGGTGCGGGAGGTGTTCGACAGCGTCGCCGGGCGCTACGACATCATGAACGACCTGATGTCGCTCGGCGTGCACCGGCTGTGGAAGCGGGAATTCGTCGCGATGATGGACCCGCGGCCGCACCGCACGCTGCTCGACCTCGCGGGCGGGACCGGGGATATTTCGCTGCGCTGGCTCGCCGCCGGCGGCGGGCCGGTGCTGATGACCGACATCAACGAGGCGATGCTGCGCGTCGGCCGCGGACGGGCGGAGGAGCAGGCGCGGATCGAGGGGATCGGCTTCGCGGTGGCGGATGCCGAGGCGCTGCCGCTGCGGGATTCGTGCGTCGATCGGGTGTCGATCGCGTTCGGGCTGCGCAACTGCACCGACAAGGACCGGGTGCTGGCCGAGGCGCGGCGGGTGCTGAAGCCGGGCGGGCGGTTCTTCTGCCTGGAGTTCTCGCGCTTGCAGGTGGCGGCGGCGCAGCCGCTTTACGAAAAGTGGTCGTTCGTGGCGCTGCCGGCGATCGGCGCGCGGGTCGCGCAGGACCGCGAGAGCTATCAGTATCTCGCCGAGAGCATCCGCATGTTCCCCGACCAGGAGACGCTGGCGGGGATGATGCGGCGGGCGGGATTCGAGCGGGTTTCATACCGGAACCTGAGCGGCGGGATCGCGGCGATCCATTCGGGATGGCGGCTGTGAGCGCACGCCTCGCCGGGCGGCGGGTGCTGCTCGTCATTGGCGGGGGGATCGCGGCCTACAAGGCGCTGGAGCTGATCCGGCTGATCCGCAAGGAGGGCGGCGCGGTGCGCGCGGTGATCACCGCCGGGGGAGAGAAATTCGTCACCCCGCTTTCGGTGCAGGCGCTGTGCGAGGACCGGGTGCATACCGACCTGTTCTCGCTGACCGGCGAGAGCGAGATGGGGCATATCCAGCTCTCGCGCAGCGCGGATCTCGTGGTGGTGGCGCCGGCCTCGGCGGATCTGCTGGCGAAGATGGCGGCGGGGATGGCGGATGACCTGGCGACCACGCTGCTGCTCGCGACCGACAAGGAGGTGCTGGTCGCACCGGCGATGAACGTACGGATGTGGACGCATCCGGCGACGGTGGCGAACCTGGAGACGCTGCTTCGGCGCGGGGTTTCGGTGGTCGGGCCCGAGGAGGGGCCGATGGCCTGCGGCGAGTTCGGGCCGGGGCGGCTGGGCGGAACCGGCGGCGATTCTGGAGGCGATCGTCGCGCGGCTCGATGGCGAGCGGACGCTGGCCGGGCGGCATGTGGTGGTGACCAGCGGGCCGACGCATGAGCCGATCGACCCGGTGCGCTACATCGCCAATCGCAGTTCGGGCAGGCAGGGCCACGCGATCGCCGCGGCGCTGGCGCGGCGCGGGGCGCGGGTGACGCTGGTCTCGGGGCCGGTGGCGCTGGCCGATCCGGCCGGCGTGGCGGTGGTGCGGGTCGAAACCGCGCTGGAGATGCGCGCGGCGGTGCTTGCCGCCCTGCCCGCCGATGCCGCGGTGTTCTGCGCCGCCGTCGCGGACTGGCGGGTCGAGGCGCAGGGGCGGAAGATCAAGAAGACCGGCGCGCCGCCGGCGCTGGCGCTGGTGGAAAACCCCGACATTCTCGCGGAAGTCTCGCGGCTTGAGGGACGGCGGCCGCGCCTTGTCGTCGGGTTCGCGGCGGAGACGGGCGACCTTGTCGCGCAGGCGACGGCGAAGCGGGCGCGCAAGGGGTGCGACTGGATCGTGGCCAACGATGTCGGCGCGGGAACCGGCATCATGGGTGGCGCCGAGAACGAGGTCGTGCTGATCACCGAAGCGGGCGCCGAGCCCTGGCCGCGCGCCGGGAAGGACGCGGTGGCCGACCGGCTGGCGGAGAGGATTTCAGGGATTTTCCAATGACGATTGCAGTTGCCGTGAAGCGGCTGGCGCATGGCGCCGGCCTGCCCCTGCCCGACTATGCCACCGCCGGATCGGCGGGGCTCGACCTGCTGGCGGCGGTCGATGCGCCTGTGGCGATCGCGCCGGGGGCGCGGGCGCTGGTGCCGACCGGGCTCGCCATCGCGCTGCCGCCGGATTTCGAGTTGCAGGTCCGCCCGCGCTCGGGCCTCGCGCTCAAGCATGGGATCGTGATTCCGAACAGTCCGGGGACGATCGACAGCGATTATCGCGGCGAGATCCAGGTGATCGTGCTCAATGCCGGGACCGAGGCGTTCGAGGTGACGCGGGGGATGCGGATCGCCCAGGCGGTGCTGGCACCGGTGTCGCGGCTGGTGTGGCAGGAGACCGACGATCTCGACCGGACCGCGCGCGAGGCGGGCGGGTTCGGCAGCACCGGGCTCGATTTCCCGATGGGGAACTAGCTCTCCAGGTCCGGCTCCGCCCTGCCCGGCGTGCGCGACCCGGTGAAGCGGGCGACGAGCGGGAAGAAGGCGGCATGGGGCAGCAGGCGCAGGATGCGCAGCGGGCGGGCCAGGCCTTCGGGGAAGGCGATCAGGAACCGCCCGGCATCGAGCCCGCGCAGGATGGCGCGGGCGGCGGCGTCGGTTTCCATCAGGAAGGGCATCGGGAAGCGGTTGTTCGCGGTGAGCGGCGATTTCACGAAACCGGGGCAGATCGCCGAGATCGCGACGCCGTGGCGGTCGAGGTCGAATTTCAGGGCTTCGGCGGTGGCGATCAGCGCCGCCTTGGTCGCCGAATAGGAGACCGAGCCGGGCAGGCCGGCGAGGCCGGCGAGCGAGGACATCAGCGCGATCTGGCCGCGCTTGCGGGCGATCATCGCCGGCATCACCAGTTCGAGCCCGCGCGCGGTGCCGAGCAGGTTCAGCTCGACCTGGCGGCGCAGGCGATCGGCGGTGAAGGTTTCGGCGGTGTCGCGCTCATAGGTGCCGGCGTTGAGGATGGCGCGGGCGATCGGGCCGTCGCGGGTGATGGTGTTCACCGCCTCGCGCACCGAGTCGGGATCGGTCACGTCGGCCGGCGCGACGATGATGCGGCTCGGATGGGTTTCGGCGAGGGCGCGAAGCTCGGCCTCGCGCCGGGCGGTGATGGCGACGCGCCAGCCCTGCGCCACATGCGCCTCGGCCAGGGCGCGGCCGATGCCGCTGGAGGCGCCGGTGATCCAGACGATGCCGTCGGCGCTGGTGACGGGTTTCATATTCTGTCTCCGTGTTGCAGGCGGCGGCGCAGCTCGGCGGCGCGGTCGCGCAGGGCGCGGCGCTTCGGCTCCGCCATCTTGTGCCACGTTCGCACCGGCATCGCCATGCGCGGATTGGCGGCGAAGCGATCCGCGTGGCGGGCGATGAAATCCCAGTAGAGCGCGTTGAAGGGGCAGGCGCGCGGGCCGGTCGCGTCCTTCACGTCGTAATGGCAGCCGGCGCAGTAATCGCTCATGCGGGCGATATAGGCGCCGGAGGCGGCATAGGGTTTCGAGCCGACGATGCCGCCATCGGCGTGCAGCGCCATGCCGCGGGTGTTGGGCATTTCCACCCATTCATAGGCATCGGCGTAGACGGCGAGATACCAGCGGTCGACCGCATCCGGCGCGATGCCGGCGAGGAGGGCGAAATTGCCGGTGACCATCAGGCGCTGGATGTGATGGGCGTAGGCGCGGCGCAGCGTCTGCCCGATCGCCTGGGCCATGCAGCGCATGTCGGTGGCGCCGGTCCAGTAGAAATCCGGCAGCGGAAGGTCGGCGCCGAGGGCGTTCAGCGTCGCGTAGCCGGGCATGTGCCGCCAGTAGATGCCGCGGATGAATTCGCGCCAGCCGAGGATCTGGCGGATGAAGCCCTCCACGGCGTTGAGCGGGGCGCGGCCGGCCTCGTATTCGGCCTCGGCGCGGCGGCAGAGATCGAGCGGGTCGAGCAGGCCGAGATTGAGCGGGACGGAGACCAGCGAGTGGAACATGAAATCCCGGTCCGCCGCCATCGCGTCCTGCCAGTCGCCGAAGCCGGGGAGACGGTGGGCGAGGAAATCGGCGAAGCCCGCCTCGGCATCGCGCGCGGTGACCGGCCAGTCGAACCCATCGAGGCTGCCGTAATGATCGGCGAAGCGGGCGGCGACGAGGGCGAGCACCTCGCGGGTTTCGGCCGTGGGCGGGAAGCGCTTCGCTTCGGGGGGCGCGAGCCCGGCGGGCAGGGATTTGCGGTTCTCGGGGTCGTAGTTCCATTTGCCGCCGACCGGGTCGTCGCCCTCCATCAGGATGCGGTGACGGCGGCGCATCTCGCGGTAGAAGAACTCCATACGGAGCTGCTTTTTCGATCCGGCCCAGGCGGCGAAATCGGCGCGGGAGCAGAGGAAGCGCGTGTCGTCGCGGATCTCGCAGGGGATGCCGGTCTGCTCGGCCCAGCCGCGCATGGCCTCGAGCACCCGGTATTCGCCGGGTTCGGTGGCGATGATGGCGTCCGGCTTCAGCGCGGCGCAGGCGCGGGCGACCTCGCCGGCGAGCGTGCCGGTATTGGCCGGATCGTCGAGCGCGACGTAGCGGACCGCGACGCCGCGGGCGCGCAGGGCCCTGGCGAAGTGGCGCATCGCCGCGAGGACGAGCGCGATCTTCTGCGGATGGTGGGGGACATAGGTGCACTCGCCCATCACCTCGGCCATCAGCACCGTATCGGCGCCGGGGTCGAGGCCCGCGAGGGCGGCGATGGCGGGCGAGAGCTGGTCGCCCAGGATGACGCGCAGATGTCCGGGCATCAGCCGAGGATCGGGCGGTAGGTGACGTGACCCTCGTGATGGAAGTCGAGGCCGGACCAGGTGTCGGCCTGGTTGTAGAAGACCGCGAGACGGATCGGGCCGGTGAGCTGGTAGCGCGCCGCGGTGACGGTGCCGGAGGGCATGGCGGGCAGGCGGAACCAGCCCTGGCGGGTGATGGTCGGCCGGTCGGTATGGCCGGTCTGCATGTTGATCATCGGGCCGTTCAGCATCGCCTTGTTCCAGTAGGTGAGCGGCAGGGCGTCGCGCGGGGCGGTGTAGCGGGCGATGCGGTTGCCGGAGATGACGACGCCGGACGCCGTCCGCTCGACGCTGAGGCGGATCTTGCGGCCGTTGTCGTCGATCTCGCTGGTCGCGGCGCGGAAGGCCCCGTTCTGCCAGTGCTCGACGATATGGGCGCGGTAGGTGAAGAGCGGGATGCCGATCAGCCCGACCTTGAGGGCGGCGTGGTTCTCCACCCGGAGATGGTCGCCCGCGCGGATGAAGCGCAGGCTCTGCCGGCCGACATGGCTGCCGTTGCGGTAGATGTCGAATGCCAGGCGGTCGTCCCGCGGGACGGGCAACGCCAGGGCTGCCGCCGCGGCGAGGACGCCGCGACGGCCGATGGGGGCGTCGGTCATCGTTCCTCCTTCACGGTTTCCCTGCGGTTACGGGCAACGGGCGGCGAATGGATGCCGCGACGCCGGCCGCGCAACGCTCCGATGCAATAAATAGGGCACGCGCTCTGGATCGCGAGGGCGGAGCCGCGCATAAACGCCCCCGCCAACCCCTGCCGCGAAAGAGATTCATGCACCAGCTCATTCTCATGCGCCACGCCAAGGCCGAACGGGCCCGCGACGACCAGGCCGATCACGATCGCGCGCTCAGCCCGGCCGGGCGCGAGGCGGCGCGGCGGATGCGCAACCGGCTGCGCGGCCTCGCGATCGAGCCGGACGTGGTGCTGGTCTCCTCGGCGCGGCGGACGCGCGAGACGCTGGAGGGCGTGGCGTTCTGGGAGGACCGGACGCCGAACATCGAGGTGATGGAGACGCTCTACATGGCGCCGGCGGCGCGGCTGCTGGAAATCCTGCGCGAGCTGCGCGAGACGATGCTGAGCGTGATGCTGGTCGGCCATAATCCGGGGCTGCACGAGCTGGCGCTGATGCTGGCCTCGGGCGCGCAGGCGCGCGACGCGGCGCATGCGCGGCTGGAGGAGGGATTCCCGACCATGCGGGCGGCGGAATTCCTCGTTCTCACCCCCTGGCGGGACCTGCGGCCGGCCGGCGCGCGGCTGCAGCGGGTGATCGATCCGCCTCCTCCCGGCTGAACATGAGTGTCATGTTGCAGGCGCGAAGGTTGCGCGATTGTCCCGGAAGGATTTACAGAATGGGAACTCAGACCGATTAGTCTCAGCCCCCGACCAGGGCGCGGATCAGGACGGTTCGACCGGACATTAGAGGAATCTTGACCATGAGCAGCACGACCGAAGGCGCGCGCGCGACGCACGCGACGCTCACGATACCCGGCAGCAACAAGACGGCCGAACTCCCGCTCCTGAACGGCACGCTCGGCCCGCAGGTCGCCGATATCCGCAAGCTCCAGGCGCAGACCGGGATCTTCACCTTCGACCCCGGCTATGGCGAGACCGCCTCCTGCGAGAGCAAGATCACCTATATCGACGGCGATGAAGGGGTGCTGCTGTATCGCGGCTACCCGATCGACCAGCTCGCCGAGAAATCGACCTTTCTCGAGGTCGCGCACCTGTTGCTCTACGGCGAGCTGCCGACGGCCGCGGAGTTCGAGTCGTTCAACCGCGGCGTGACCATGCACACGATGCTGCACGAGCAGGTGCGCCGCTTCTTCGACGGGTTCCGGCGCGACGCCCACCCGATGGCGGTGCTGTGCGGCGTGGTCGGCGCGCTCTCGGCCTTCTATCCGGAAAGCGTGAACGTGAACGACGCGCGGGAGCGCGAGATCAGCGCGTTCCGGCTGATCGCCAAGATCCCGACCATCACCGCCTGGGCCCACAAATACTCCACCGGCCAGCCCTTCATGTATCCGCGCAACGATCTCTCCTATGCGGAGAACTTCCTCTACATGATCAACGCGGTGCCGCCGGAGCCGTACCGGAAGAACCCGATCCTGGAGCGGGCGATGGACCGCATCCTGATCCTGCACGCCGATCACGAGCAGAACGCCTCGACCTCGACCGTGCGGCTCGCCGGCTCGACCGGGGCCAACCCCTTCGCCTGCATCGCCGCCGGCATCGCCGCGCTCTGGGGGCCGGCGCATGGCGGCGCCAACGAGGCGGTGCTGAAGATGCTCGGCGAGATCGGGCACAAGGACAACATCCCGGCCTTCATCGCCGAGGTGAAGGACAAGAACAGCCACACCAAGCTGATGGGCTTCGGCCACCGGGTGTACAAGAACTTCGACCCGCGCGCGAAGATCATGCAGCAGACCTGCCACGAGGTGCTGGGCGAGCTCGGCATCAAGCACGAGCCGCTGCTGGAACTGGCGATGGAGCTTGAAAAGATCGCGCTGGACGACGATTATTTCGTCTCGCGCAAGCTGTATCCGAACGTCGATTTCTATTCGGGCATCATCCTCAAGGCGATGGGCTTCCCGACCACGATGTTCACCCCGCTCTTCGCCCTGGCGCGCACCACCGGCTGGATCAGCCAGTGGATGGAAATGATCGCCGACCCGTCGCAGCGGATCGGCCGGCCGCGCCAGCTCTATACCGGGGCGCCGCGGCGCGACTACGTCTCGATCGACCAGCGGGGCTGATGCCCGCGATGCGCGCCGGGCTGCCGGCGCGCATCCCTGCCCTGCGCAAGTTCGCAAATCCCCGATCTTCATATCGGGTGAACCCGATCCATCTATCGTCGCATGACGATCGATGCCGATCATGACCACGCACCGGATCTGGACGAGGGGCTGAAGGCCCTGGTGCATCCGGTGCGGCGCGCGATTCTCGCCAAGCTCGCCGAACCCGAACGGCATTTCGCCGGGCAGGAGCACCCGCTCTCCTTCGGCGTGTGCGCGGGGGCGATCGAGCGGAGCTGCCCGCTGTCGCAATCGAGCATCTCGGCCCATCTCGCCGCCCTTCACGCGGCGGGGCTGGTCGAGACCAGGCGGGTCGGAACCTTCGTGTTCTACCGGCGCAATGACGGCGCGATCGACGCGCTGATCAGGGGACTCGCGAAATCCCTCGATCGGCCCGAACCCACTCCCTGAATTCGCAGCATCAACCGGAAAGGCTGATCAATGTCGAAACTGTTCGAACCCCTGCGGGCCGGCGCCTTCACCCTGCGCAACCGCATCGTCATGGCGCCGCTGACCCGCGCGCGGGCCGGCGAGGCGCGCCTGCCCAACGCGCTGATGGCGCAGTATTACGCCCAGCGCGCCGGCGCCGGGATGATCCTCTCCGAGGCGACCTCGGTGACGCCGATGGGCGTCGGCTATGCCGCGACGCCGGGCCTGTGGTCCGAGGAGCAGGTGGCGGGCTGGCGCATCGTCACCGAGGCGGTGCATCGCGAGGGCGGCATCATCCTCGCCCAGCTCTGGCATGTCGGGCGGATTTCCGACCCGATCTTCCTCAACGGCGAACTGCCGGTGGCGCCGAGCGCGATCGCGGCCGGCGGGCATGTGAGCCTGGTGCGGCCGGAGCGGCCCTTCGTGACGCCGCGCGCGCTGGAGACCGAGGAGATTCCGGGCGTGATCGAGGCCTACCGGGCCGCGGCGCGGAACGCCAAGGCGGCCGGGTTCGACGGCGTCGAGATCCATGGCGCGAACGGCTACCTGCTCGACCAGTTCCTGCAGGATTCGACCAACAAGCGGACCGACCAGTATGGCGGTTCGATCGCGAACCGCGCGCGGCTGCTGCTGGAGGTGACGGACGCGGCCATCGGCGTCTGGGGGGCCGACCGGGTGGGCGTGCATCTCGCCCCGCGCGGCGATGCGCACACGATGGGCGATTCCGACAAGCTGGCGCTGTTCACCCATGTCGCCACCGAACTCGGCAAGCGGAAGATCGCCTTCATCGCGGCGCGCGAGCACAAGGCGGCGGACTGGATCGGGCCGCAGCTGAAGGCGGCGTTCGGCGGCGTGTATATCGCCAACGAGAAGTTCACCCGCGAGACCGCCGAGGCGGCGATCGAGGCGGGCGAGGTGGACGCGGTGGCGTTCGGGCAGCTCTATATCGCGAACCCGGACCTGGTGGAGCGGTTCCGCGACGGGCTGGCGCTGAACCCGCCCGACATGTCGACCTTCTACCAGGGCGGCGCCGAGGGCTATACCGACTATCCGACGGCCGCGAAGCAGAAGGCGGCCTGAACCGGCGGGCCGGGGCGCGTTTGCCCCGGCCCTGCCACAACATGAAGGGCGAGGAGCGGGCGATGCGGTTTGCGGGCAGGAAGGTCGTGGTGATGGGCGGCAGCCGGGGAATCGGCCTCGCCATCGCGATGGGGTTTGCCGCCGAGGGGGCCGCGGTCGCGATCTGCGCGCGCGGCGCCGAAGCGCTGGAGGTGGCGCGGCGCGAGATCGCCGGGCATGGCGGGCGCGTGTTCGCCGCCCCCTGCGACCTTGCCGAGGCGGAACAGATCGCCCGTTTCGTGCCGGAGGCGGCCGCTTCGCTGGGCGGCATCGACATTCTCGTGAACAATGCCTCGGGCTTCGGGATGACCGATGACGAGGCGGGATGGGCCGCCTCGATCGGGGTGGACGTGATGGCGGTGGTGCGGGCGAGCCATGCCGCCCTGCCCTTCCTGGAGGCCGCCGAGGGGGCCGCGATCGTCAACATCGCCTCGATTTCCGGCCTGCGCGCCTCGACCCGCAGCCTGCCCTACGCGGCGGTGAAGGCCGCGGTGATCAACTACACGATGTCGCAGGCGGCGACGCTGGCGCCGAAGCGGATCCGGGTGAATGCGATCTCGCCCGGCTCGATCGCGTTTCCCGGCGGGCTGTGGGAGCAGCGCAAGGAGACCAATCCGAAACTCTACGAGGCGACCCTCGCCTCGATTCCGTTCGGGCGGTTCGGCACCGCGGAGGAAATCGCCGAGGTGGCGATGTTCCTCGGCTCGCCGGCGGCGCGCTGGGTGACGGGGCAGAACATCGTCGTCGATGGCGGGCAGATGCTCTGATCCGATCCGGGGGACCGGACCGGACAGAGCGTCTCGCGCCGGGCGGGATGCGGGTCGAACAGGAGCCTCGCGCCGCCCGGAGGCGCCGCGAGGCATGACGCGGTCGTGCGGCGGGCGGTTCAGCCGCGGCGGCGACGGCGGCGCGCCACCAGGCCGATGCCGAGCAGGCCGGTGCCGAGAAGGGCGAGCGAGCCGGGTTCCGGCACGGCGGTGATCGTGACGCCCTGGGTGTTCAAGGCGAGCGTCAGGCCTGCCTGGACGGTATGCCGGTCGGCATAGAAGAGGGTGAGCGTATGCATACCGGCTCCCAGCATGGCCGATGAGTAGTTCAGCGGAGACAGCGCCTGGATGCCGCCGATATCGGCGACGAGCTTGTTGTCGATGAACAGGTAGGCATCGTCATCGGCCGCCATGGTGAAGCTGAGCTTCTCGGCGCTGGCGATCGTGAACGTCCCACGGAAGATCGCGGTCAGGAAGTGCGTCGAATCATTGAGGCCGGTGCCGTTCGGCGGGAAGTAATTGGAAGGGTTATTGATCGGCAACGTGACGGTTCCGGTGCCGGTCTCGTACTGGCTCTGCCACCATTGCAGTTCGCCGGCGCCATTCACGTTCTGGTAGTTGGCGTTGTTGACCGGCAGACCGTCAGGGCCAAGGGTGGACTTGACGTCGTTCGGTATGGCCTTGATGGGGTCATTGCCAAAATCGGCGATACCGTTCGGCACTGAATAATAGGTCGCGCTGAGCTGGCTGATCGGGTTCGCGATCGCGCCGGCCTGGGCGGCGGTGGCGGTGGCGATCAGGCCGGCCAGGGCGATCGCGGCGGTTCGCACCGCTGGGAAAAGCCGGGACTTCAAATTCATGACGATAGCCCTCTCTCGGAATTGCATGCTAGCTCTCTGGCAACGACTTAAGCAAAAACGATGCCAGAAAATATTATCATTATTTTTCAATTGTTTATCAGCGAACCGTCGGCATGAACGGGGTGGTGTGTAAAATTTTCCGACACGCAGATTTCACGCGTTCGTGAGCGTCTTGCGCGGTTTCCGGTTCATCCCCTGGTCCATCCGGCGCGGTCCGTCGCCGTCGCGTCGCGGATGCGGGCGGCGGAAGCCATGCCCGTCAGGCAGTTGGCCGCCGGACATCATGTGACGCCGCAACATCCTGCACGCAATGCGGGTGGCGCCGGCGATGTCACGAAGTTTTTGGTTGTTCCCGAGGTAAATCCAGTGTTAAATTTCGGCAATGGCCTCGGAAATCATACACTCCGGTGACCGCGTGAGCATTGGCGATCCGACGATCCTGTCATGGCGGGCGCTGGGACAGCTGGTTGTCGTGCAGGTGGGCCGCAAGCTGCGGAATTCGCCGAATTCGCTGGGCATTCCGGCGGCATCCGCCATCGTTCTCGCGACACTCTGGGCGCTGGCCGAGCTGACCGGCATGACCGGCAACACGATCGACCTCAGCATCCCCCCGGTCGCGGTGACGATGCAGTCGAGCGGGATCGGCAAGGCGTTCTGCCAGGCGCCGGCCGCGGGGCCGGGTGCCGCGGGGCAGTGGACGGCGCCGATCTATGCCTGCGGGACCGGCGGGATCACGGGGCCATCCGGGCCGCTCAGCGTCGCCCCGGACACCGACGGGCGGATGATCCTTGAGACCAGCATGGGGGTCGCGTCGATCTACGCGGTGATGATGGCGAACACGGACAGTTCCGGCGCCATCGGCGCGAGCGGCGCCGAGTTCCGCGACGGCTACGCGTTCAGCCCCGCCTTCGTGACGGCGAGCGGCCTGTCGATTACCGCGCTGTCGCGCCAGTGCGAGGCCGGATTTTCGCCGGCGCCGCCGACCATCGCCAACCGGACGCCCTATGGGGCGGGCCAGGCCAGCTACGCGCCCGGCACGCCCTCGGTGACCGCGAGCGGCGGCTTCGTCTGCGGCGGGACCAGGATCGTCGAGGGCGATCTCGACCTGCCCGACTGAACCGGACGCGCGGCCTCAGCCCGCATCCGGCGCGAAGGCGCGCAGCAGCGCAGACTGCGCCTTGTAGACCGCCTGGGTGCGGTTGGTGGCGCCGATCTTGCGCATGATGTTCTTGATGTGGACCTTCACCGTGCTTTCGCTGACGCCCAGCTCGTAGGCGATGATCTTGTTCGCCTTGCCCTGGCGCAGATGGGCGAAGACGAGCTTCTGGCGCGGCGTCAGGAAATCGTCGCCCGGCGCGAAGCCGGAGGGGGGCGGCGGACGGTCGTCGAGCAGGAGATCGACCGGGGCGAACCGGCCGCCCGCCTGGACGAAGCGGATGGCGGCGACGGCGAGCGGAATGCCGACCATGCGGGTCGGGACGAAGCCCTGCGCGCCTTCCTGGAACAGGAGGCGGACGAAGCCGGTGTCGGGCGTCTCGGCGGCATCGTGCAGGACGACGATCGGCAGGCCGGGAAAGGCCTCGCGCAGGGCGGCGATGTCGGCGAGGACGGCCTTCGCCGCCGGCCCGTCCTCATGCGCGTGGCAGAGCAGGAGATCGAACCCCTCGCCGGCCGCATCGATGCAGTCCTCGGCGGTGACGAAGCTGCGGACCGCGAAATCGGCGCCCTGGGCGACGAGGGCGCTGGCAAGGCATTCGCGCGTCAGCCGCGAGGAATCGACGAGGCCGATCCGGGTGCGCCCCGGCACCGCCGCCTCGACCGCGGCGGCGCGGACGGGCGATGAATAAGGGAGGCGCGGACGCTCCAGCGATCGCGCCAGAAAGGGCACGAACGGCGTCGCGACCGACCCTTTTTCGGTATTATTCTGCTGCATTTCGGTATCTGCTCATCCTGGTCCGTCGATAAGTTGAATCGATTGTGAATTGACGTGACCACGGCGGATACGATTCGACGGGAGGCGTGAACGAGCTTCCTGACCTGTCTCTCCTATCGCACGCTGAGAAAGACGCGCTGATCCGCGCGCTATGGGACGCGTTGCAATCATCCGAGCGCAGGAACGCGGAACTGGCAATCCGGCTTTCGGATGCGGAACGCCGGATTGCGGAGTTGGAGGCGCGGCTAAACGAACCGCCGAAGCGGCCGGACAATTCGAGCCTGCCGCCATCGCGCGGGCAGAAGCCAAACCGGCCCGAGAAAAGTCCGCGCAAGGGGCCCCGCAAAGGCAGTCTCGGCCGTGAGGGTGGCGGTCGCTTGCTTGCCGAGAACCCCGATCAGACGGTGATCGCGAAGGCGGCGCATTGCCAGCACTGCCGTGCCGGGCTGACTGACGCGGATCAGCGCCTCGCGCAGCGCTACGACAAGATCGATCTGCCGCCGATCAAGCCGGTCGTCACCCGGC
>NZ_JFHO01000060.1:0-32838 GCF_000724705.2 Acidiphilium sp. JA12-A1 | reverse complement strand
CTGACCGCATGGATGACGCGCAGGTAGATCGCGAGAGCCACGAGGTTGAGGCTGAATGGTGTGCCGGTCTCCATGCCTTCCGGGACGGCTGCCAGCGTGGTCGCCCCACAGCACGGACAATGGCCGGCATAGCGTTCGACGCGGGTGACGACCGGCTTGATCGGCGGCAGATCGATCTTGTCGTAGCGCTGCGCGAGGCGCTGATCCGCGTCAGTCAGCCCGGCACGGCAGTGCTGGCAATGCGCCGCCTTCGCGATCACCGTCTGATCGGGGTTCTCGGCAAGCAAGCGACCGCCACCCTCACGGCCGAGACTGCCTTTGCGGGGCCCCTTGCGCGGACTTTTCTCGGGCCGGTTTGGCTTCTGCCCGCGCGATGGCGGCAGGCTCGAATTGTCCGGCCGCTTCGGCGGTTCGTTTAGCCGCGCCTCCAACTCCGCAATCCGGCGTTCCGCATCCGAAAGCCGGATTGCCAGTTCCGCGTTCCTGCGCTCGGATGATTGCAACGCGTCCCATAGCGCGCGGATCAGCGCGTCTTTCTCAGCGTGCGATAGGAGAGACAGGTCAGGAAGCTCGTTCACGCCTCCCGTCGAATCGTATCCGCCGTGGTCACGTCAATTCACAATCGATTCAACTTATCGACGGACCAGGATGAGCAGATACCCGGCCGCGATGTTGATGGCTAGAGCCAGCACCACTGTATTGAACAGGTAGCCGATCACGCCCTGCAATGTCGCCAGCCGCCGCATCTTGCGGCTGAGGATGTTCACGTCAGATACTTGGAACGTCATTCCCAGCACGAACGAGAAATAAACGAAGTCGAGATAGTCCGGTGCCTCACCGCCTGGAAAGGCGAGCCCGCCTTCCGGCCCGCTATCGGTCGCCGCGTAATATTCGTGCGCGTAGCGATAGGTGAAGGTGATCTGGGTCATCAGCCACGATGCCACCAGCGTTGCAGCTGCCAGCGCGACATAGGGCGTGTGCGCCGTGGTCCCCTTGCCACGCGCGGCGAAGATGACGATCGCAGTGAAGCTCATCAGCGCACCGGCCAGGCTAAGGCCAAAGATCGTCCATTCCCCTTCCTCCTGCCGCGCCGCGTCGGCGCCGATCCGCGTGTGGTCGGCGCGGCTGAAATGCAGCATGGCGAGCGCGACATAGACCGCGACGGCAATGTCCCAGCCGATCACGACCCGCAGCGTCGGCGCAAGATCGCCCGACAGCAGCAGGAAGACGAGGGCTCCGCAGAGGAGGCCAGTGAACAGGCGGGGGTGGCCGCGCGCAATGCGCACGGCAAGCGGGCGAGGCGTCATCCGTTCTTCATACAGGAACTTCGCCGCGAGGGCAGGCGTGGCGCTTCGCTTTTCCGTGAACGGTGTCAGCTCCGCATGAGCGCCCGATACGCCATCTGGTCGTCATGCATCCGCCGGAACACGGCATATTTGCGGGCATGAAAGCCGGCGTTCGCTGCCTCTGGCGCAATCATCGCCCCGGCCCGGCTCATCGCCGCCATTCCTGCCGGCAGGTCAGGATACACGCCGCCCGCCACCGCGCCGAGAATGGCGCTGCCGAGCAGCACCGCCTCCGGCTCCGCCGGCAGCACGATCCGGCAACCCGTCGCATCCGCGTGCTCGCGGAGAAAAAGCGGGTTTTTCGTCCCGCCGCCGGTCGCCATGATCGTGTCGATCGCGTAGCCATTGGCGTTCATCGTCTCGATGATGTGCCGCGTGCCGTAGGCCAAAGCCTGGAGCGTTGCGAGATAGAGCCGCGCGCAATCCGCTTCGTCCGCCGAGAGCGGCAGGCCCGAGATCATGCCCCGCAGGGTGGCATCCGCGCGCGGCGAGCGGTTGCCGTGGAAATCGGGAAACACGTGCAGGCCCTCGGTCAACGCCGCAGTCGATCCAGCCTCCGCCGCCATCCGCCCGACCAGCGCGTTCAGCCGCTCGTAGATGCTCACCCCCTCCGCTTTCGCCGCGGCGGCAAGTGCCGGATAGGCGGCATGGGTCGTCACCATATGGTCGATCAGCGAGCCGGTCGCGGACTGCCCGCCCTCGTTCAGCCACATCCCCGGAATCATCGCCGCGTGATACGGCCCCCACACGCCTGGCACGAAGCGCGGCTCCGGCGCCACCGCCATGTGGCAGGACGACGTCCCGCCGATCAGCGCGACCCGCCGCCCGAGCGCGGCCGCATCCGGCGCCACCCCGTCGAGTGCGGCGCCGATCACCCCGATCCCGCCCGCATGCGCGTCGATCGCCGAGGTGCCGACCGGAATCCCCGGCGTCAGCCCGAACGCCGCCGCCGCCTCGGCCGAAAGCCCGCCGCCCACCGGTGTCGCGATCGGCAGGATCGTGGTGCCGATCCGCGTGAACCCCTCATCGGCAAGCTCGCCAAGCCCGATCGCCCGGAAATACGCCTCGTCCCAGCGTTCCTCGTGGCCGAGATAGGTCCATTTGCACACGGTCGAGCAGAGCGAGCGGCTGGCCGCACCCGTCGCCCTGTAGGTGAGGAAATCCGGCAGGTCGAAGACATGCCGCGCCGCCGCCCAGCTTTGCGGCGCGTGCCGCTTCAGCCACAGCAGCTTCGGCGTCTCCATCTCCAGCGAGATCCGCCCGCCGACATAGCGCAGCACCTCGTACCCGCCCGCATTGATTTCGTCCGCCTCCGCCTGCGCGCGATGATCCGCCCAGAGAATCACGTCCTGCGCCGGGTCGCCGTCCGGCTCCACCGGCAGCGGCGCGCCGGCTTCATCCAGCACCACGAGCGAGCAGGTTGCGTCGAACCCGATGCCGCGCACCACCAGCCCACTGCCGGCCTCCGCCATTGCGCAGCGCACCGCATCGCTCACCGCTGCCCAGATATCGGTGCTCGACTGCTGGATGAAATCCGGCCGCGGTCGCCAGGCGCGGATCGCCTGCACGGCACTGCCGCGCATCGTTCCGTCCAGGCCGAACACGCCAGCGCGAGCGCTGCCGGTGCCGACATCGACGCCAATGACGATATGGTTTGCCGGGTGGCTCATGGCGGTCCTCCTCGTTCCGGTTGCCGCTCAGCCCGCGGCGGCGATGAAGGCGTCGAGCGTTGCGAAGTCGGCAATCCCTTCCATCCCGCCCTTGCGGCTGACGGCGAGCGCGCCCGCCGCGCGGGCATAGTCGAGCGCCCGCCTTGTCCCCATCCCCTGCAACAGGCAGGTGACGAAGGCAGCGCCGAAACAGTCGCCCGCCCCGGTCGGGTCGATCTCCTCCACCGGAAACGCCGGCAGGTCGAATTGTTCATCGCGCGAGCGGAAACTCACACCCTTGCGGCTGCGTTTGATCACTACCATCCGTACGCCGAGATCGAGCAGTTCCTCGACCGCCGCGCGTTCCGACTTCGCCTCGGTCGGCAGCAGGATCTCAGGGCCTGACGGCATGAAGATGTCGGTATAGCCGAGCATGAATTCGAGGCCCGCGCGCATTTCCGGAATCATCAGCATTTCCTTGCGGATGTTCGGATCGAAGGAAATCACCGCACCGTTCGCCTTGGCGAGCTCGATCGCCTTTTTCATTTCGTCAATAATATGAAACGAGAAGAGCGACGACCCCATGATGTGGAAATGCGCGCATTGAGCGAGCATCGCCCGTGCGGCGGCGTCGATCGTGATCCGCCCCGCGGCGCTGCGCTTGAGGTTAAACAGGAAGTCGCGGTCGCCATCCTCGCGGTAGCGCACGAAGGCGCTTGCCGTCACCTGGTCCGGCTCGATCCGCACGGCGCTCACATCCGCCCCCTCGCGCCGCAGCCGGTCGACGCAGAGCCAGCCGAAATCGTCGTCGCCGATGCAGGAGATGATGCCCGCGCCAGCACCAAGCCGTGCGGCCTGGGCGATGAAGGTCGCCGGCGCGCCGCCGGGGAAGGGGCCAAGCAGCCGGCCGGGCTCGTGGAAGCCCTGGCCCTTTTCCTCGGCGAGAATGTCGACGAGGATTTCACCCATGGTCACGATCATGCCGGTCATGACGCCTCGCCGAACGCCCTGGCGCCGCTCCGGCTATGCGCGGGATGGCTGGAGAAATGCGCCTCGGTTCCGCCATCGGTCTCGACAGGCCTGAAGCCGGCGCCGAGGAGGATGTCGCGCAGACGGTTGCTGGGCATGCCGGGCAGGATCAAGTCGGAAATCCCGGTAAGGCCGAGCTGCGCCGTCCGCCGTTCGAGCGAGAGCGCAGGGTTGCCGATCAACACGATGCTGCGCGTACTGCGCCGTATCGCCGCCTCGGCCAGCCGTTCGGCGGGCTTGGCGGCCACCAGCAGCGCCGAATCGGCGGACAGGGCGTCCGCCTCGAGGATCGACCAGCCCAGCGCAAAATGGTCAAGCATCCTGAGGGCGCCTGCGCCTTCGATCATGCCGCTCTCCGCGGTAATCTCGCCGCCGAGCAGGTAGATCCTCGCATCGAGGCAGGTGCGGGCGAGGGGGATCGCCTCGGTGCTGGTCAGCACCACGGAAACTCCCGGAATTTCCGCAAGCCAAGGAATTGCCTGGGTGGCGAGCGGGCCAGGGCCGATCAGCACGGTCTGGTCGGGTCCGATCAGCGCCTGCGCCCGCCGCAGCATCGGCACGAGCAGCGCCTTGGTCAGTGGCGCGCCGGCGGGCCGGTCGCGCGGCGCGCCCGATTTCGCCGCTATCGCTTTGCCGAAACTGCGGACGATCAGCCCCTGCTCCTCAAGATAAGTGAGATCGCCACGGATGGTGACTTCGGAAACCTTTAGCGCCGTGCTGAGCTCATCAACGCGCATTTGCCCGTACTGGCGAATCCAGTCGGCGATCTTCAGCCGCCGCTGCAGCACGGCACTTTTCGCGCCGAGCGTCACGTCGATGTTCCCAGGCTGCCCATCTGCTATCGATGCCAGCAACATGCTCGGAAGTCCATAGGTTTCGAAACGAAAGCGGCCGAATCATGTCATGATGACTGCCCTTAACCAATTCTATAGCATTTTCATTATGAATTAGTGTTTTTGGATATTGCGGTGCGGTGAATTTTTTCCGTTGACTTATCAAACGAAAGTTCGCTACCTACGAATCACAAGCTGCGCCGAAGCCTGGACGCAGCGCGCGGGGGGATATCCATCCATCCGGTCGCGGCCCGCATCGGGGCCGCAAGCCGGCATCCCTGTCATCCGCACCGGCTCCTTGCGGGCCCACCTTGCGCAGCCCGTCTGCGCACGCTTCGGCGCGCGGTTTGGCGGCGCCCTTGCTTGATTCAATGAACCGGATTGTTCGAGAGGGAGAAACGTCTCGTGAAACGACAGATCAGGATTGCGGTGGGCGGACTCGCCCTCGGTTGCCTCGGCATTGCCGCCGCCCATGCGACGACGCTGACGATCGCGACGGTGAACAACCCCGACATGCTGCAGATGCAGAAGCTGTCGCCGCAGTTTACCAAGGAAACCGGCATCAAGCTGAACTGGGTGGTTCTGCCTGAAAACACCCTGCGCCAGCGCGTCACCACGGACATCGCAACGAATTCCGGCAATTTCGACATCGTCACCGTCGGCTCCTACGAAGTGCCGATCTGGGGCAAGGCCGGCTGGCTCGCGCCGATCAAGAACCTGCCGGCGAGCTACGACGTGAAGGACCTGTTTCCCTCGGTACGCAACGGGCTGTCCTACAAGGGCACACTCTACGCTCTCCCGTTCTACGCCGAAAGCTCGGCGACCTATTACCGCAAAGATCTCTTCAAGGCTGCCGGCCTGACCATGCCGGCGCATCCGACCTATACCGAAATCGAGAAGTTTGCCGCCAAGATCAACGATCCTTCGAAGGGCATTTACGGCATCTGTTTGCGCGGCCTGCCTGGATGGGGCGAGAACATGGCCTATTTCACCACGCTGGTGAACACGTTCGGCGGCCGCTGGTTCAACATGAAGTGGCAGCCCCGGATCGACAGCCCGGCCTGGAAGAAAGCTGCCAACTTCTACGTGAATCTCGAGAAGAAGTACGGCCCGCCCAACGTTACCTCGAACGGATTCACCGAGAATCTCGCGCTGTTCAGCCAGGGCAAGTGCGGGATGTGGATCGACAGCACGGTCGCCGCCGGCACGCTTTGGGATCCAAAGACCTCGAAGGTCGCGAACGAGGTCGGCATGGTATCCGCCCCGGTGGCGGTCACGCCCCATGGCGCGCACTGGCTCTGGGCCTGGGCGCTCGCGATGCCGAAGACCACGCGCCACAAGGCGGACGACATGAAGTTCCTCGAATGGGCGACGTCGAAGGCCTATCTCAAGCTCGTCGGCAAGACCTTCGGCTGGGTCCAGGTCCCGCCCGGCACCCGCATCTCGACCTATGACAACCCCGACTACACCAAGGCCGCCCCCTTCGCCTCGAAAGTGAAGGAAGCGATCCTGAGCGCCGATCCGAATAATCCGACGCTCAAGAAAGTCCCCTATACCGGCGTGCAGTTCGTCGCGATCCCGCAGTTTGAGGGCATCGGTACCGAAGTTGGCCAGCAGATCGCGGCAGCTCTCGCCGGTCAGAAATCGGTCGACGCGGCGCTCGCCCAGGCCCAGAAGGCAACGGCGCGGACGATGAAGGAAGCCGGTTACCACTGAGTGCGGCAGCAGGGCGGCGTCGCCCCGGGTCAACCGGAGCGCCGCCGCCCCTTCGGAAAGCGGGAGTGTGCGATGATCCAGCCAACGTCAGGCACGATAACACCGGGCAGATCGGGCGCCACGCAGCGCCGGCAGGTGCGAACCCTGCCGCTGCTGCTGCCCGCTGTGATCCTTCTGCTCCTCTGGTCAATCCTGCCGCTCCTGCAGACGATTCTCTATTCGTTTCAACACTATAATCTGATGGAGCCGCCCTCGGCCTACAATGGCGGCCTCAATTACACCTATCTCTTCACCGATTCCTCGACCTGGACGGCGATCTGGAACAGCGTGGTGTTGGTTGCCGGCACGCTCGTCGCTTCGATCGTGTTCGGCACGATCATCGCTCTGCTGCTGAACAACGACTTCCCCGGCCGCAACATCGCCCGGCTGATGGCGATCGCGCCCTTCTTCGTGATGTCGCCGGTTGCCGCCCTGATCTGGAAGAACCTGCTGCTCGATCCGGTCAGCGGCCTCGCCGGCTGGCTGATGACGCTGGTCGGCTTCAAACCCATTGCCTGGTTCAGCGTCTATCCGATGGTCTCGATCGTGATCATCTATTCATGGCGCTGGATTCCCTTCGCTACCCTCATCCTGCTCACCGCCCTGCAATCGCTCGATACCGACCAGCTCGAAGCCGCGCGGATGGATGGTGCGAAGGGCCTCGCCCGCCTGCGCTACATCGTGCTGCCGCATCTCGGCCGGCCGATCTCGATCGTGGTGATGCTGGAATCGATCTTCATGCTCTCGGCCTTCGCCGTCATCTACACCACAACCAATGGCGGTCCAGGCCACGCGACGACGACGCTGACCTACATGATTTTCATCCGCGCGCTCAACGATTTCTCGATCGGCAGCGCCTCAGCCGCCGGCGTCTTCGCGATCGTCCTCGCTAATATCCTCGCCTTTTTCCTCATCCGCGCGGTCTCGCGCACCCTGCAGGCGTGAGGTGCTGCTGATGAAACCATCCCTCTCCAGCCGCGTTGTCCTCGCCATCCTCGCCTGGGCGGCCGCGTTCATCATGTTCTTCCCGATCCTCTGGATGATCGTCACCGCCTTCAAGACCGAAGGCCAAGCCATCGCGATTCCCCCGCTGCTCATCTTCACGCCCACGCTCAAGAGCTTCTTCGATGCAACGCAGAATGCCGGCTACCTGCTCTTCGCGCTGAACAGCGTGATCGTCAGCGTCGGCTCCACCGTGCTTGCCATCGCCATCGCCTTTCCCGCCGCCTACGCGCTCGCCTTCTTCCCTGGCAAGCGCACGGAATTTACCCTGATGTGGATGCTCTCGACCAAGATGCTCCCGGCGGTTGGCGTGCTCATGCCCATCTATCTCTTCCTCAAGAACGTCCACCTGCTCGACACGCGGCTCGGCCTCGTCGGCATCGACACGCTGATGAATCTGCCCATCGTGGTCTGGATGCTCTACTCGTTCTTCAAGGATATTCCTCACGAAATTCTCGAAGCCGCGCGCGTCGATGGCGTTGGCCCGCGCCAGCAGATGATCCATCTGCTGCTCCCGCTCGCGGGTCCCGGCGTGGCCTCCACGGCGCTGCTCTCGGTCATCCTCGCCTGGAACGAGGCGTTCTGGAGCATCAACGTCACCGCCTCCCATGCCGGAACGCTCGCCGCCTATATCGCGCGGTTCTCGGCGCCGGAGGGATTGTTCTGGGCGAAACTCTCGGCGGCCTCGGTTCTCGCGGTCGCCCCCATTCTGGTCTTCGGCAGCCTGACCCAGCGCCGCCTCGTGCGCGGGCTCACATTCGGCGCGGTGAAATAGGAGCGGATCATGGCGAAACTTCTGCTTGAAAAGGTCGAGAAACGATATGAAGGCTTCCACGCCATCAAGGGCGTGGACCTGTCGATCGACGATCGCGAATTCGTCGTCTTCGTCGGCCCCTCGGGCTGCGGCAAGACGACGCTGCTGCGCATGATCGCGGGTCTTGAGGAAATCACCGGCGGCGATTTCAGCATCGATGGCGTCCGCGCCAACGACATCCCGCCTGACAAGCGCGGCCTCGCCATGGTGTTCCAGACCTATGCGCTCTATCCGCACATGACGGTCGCGGAAAACATGGGCTTCGCGCTCAAGATGGCAAAGGTGCCCAAGGCCGAGATCGAGAAGAAGGTCGCCCACGCCGCCGAGATGCTGCAACTCGACAAGGTGCTGGCCCGCCGCCCCAAGGCGCTTTCCGGCGGCCAGCGCCAGCGCGTCGCCATCGGCCGCGCGATCGTTCGTAATCCGAAAGGATTTCTGTTCGACGAGCCGCTGTCGAATCTCGATGCGGCGCTGCGCGTGCAGATGCGCACCGAACTGGTGAAGCTGAACAAGCAGCTCGAAACCACGATGATCTACGTCACCCACGACCAGGTCGAGGCGATGACGATGGCCGACCGCATCGTGGTGCTGAACGGCGGCATCGTCGAGCAGGTTGGCTCCCCGCTCGAACTCTACCACAACCCTGCCAATCTCTTCGTCGCCGGCTTCATCGGCTCGCCCAAGATGAATTTGCTGGAAGGCGAGATCGCCGCGCGCGACGATGCCGGTGCGGATGTGAAACTCGATGATGGCGGCACCATCCGTGTCGAGGCGGCGAACATCGCCGCCGCCCCCGGCCTGCGCGTCACCCTCGGCACCAGGCCCGAGCACACCGCGCTCGCCGCCGATGGCGAGATCGGCGGCACCGCCGATTTCGTCGAGCATCTCGGCAACGAAACCCTGGTCTACGTCAAGCGCCCCGGCGAGAAGCAGATGATCGTCAAGGCGGACGATCTCGCGGGCGTGCGCATGGGCGACCCCGTGCGCATGAAACCGCAATCCGCCCGCGCCGTCCTGTTCGGTCCGGACGGCAAGGCGCTGCTGCGGCGCGAATTCCACCTGCACTGAGCACGTTGCCAGTGCCGGACAACACAAGGAGCGGACATGTATCTCGAGAAATATGACCTCAAGGGGCGCAACGCGGTCGTCACTGGCGGCGGCCGCGCGATCGGCCTCGCCTGTTCGACCGCTCTGGCAGAAGCCGGCGCGCATGTCGTCATCGCCGACCGCGATGCGAATGTCTGCGAGGAAGGCAAGGCCGAACTCGCCAGGCTTGGCTACTCGGCCGATGCCATCGTGCTCGACGTCACCGACCCCGACGCGGTGAACGCGGCGGCGGACAGCCTGAATGCGAAATTCGGGGCGATCGACATCCTGGTGAACAATGCCGGCATCGCCCGCTCGGGCGTCGCCGCCGAGGATGTTACCGACGAGCACTGGCTTGACGTCATCAACGTCAATCTCAACGGCGTGTTCTGGTGCGCCCGCGCCTTCGGCCGCGCGATGCTCGCCCGCCAGCGCGGCGTCATCGTCAACACCGGCTCGATGTCGGGCTTCATCTCGAACAAGCCGCAGAAGCAGTCGTTCTACAATGCCTCGAAGGCGGCGGTGCATCACCTCACCCGCTCGCTCGCCGGCGAGTGGGCCGATCGCGGCGTGCGCGTCAACGCCGTCGCTCCCACCTATATCGACACGCCGCTGACCCGCTTCGGCATGGAAGATCCCGAACTCAACCGCATCTGGCTCGACATGACGCCGATGCACCGCGTCGGCCAGCCGCACGAAATCGCCTCGGTGGTGCTCTTCCTTGCTTCCGACGCGTCGAGCCTGATGACTGGCTCGATCGTCCTCGCCGATGGCGGCTACACGGTCTGGTGAGGCAGCGATGAGCGGACGCCTGCAGGGCAAATACGCAGCCATCACCGGCGGGGCCGGTGGCATCGGCCGGGCGATGGCGGCGGGCTACATCGCCGAGGGTGCCACGGTCTGCATTGCCGACCGGTCACTGGAGGCGGCAGCCGCCGCCGCGCGCGAACTCGGGCCGCAGGCGCATGCCTGTGCGCTCGATGTGGCGGAGATGGCCTCGATCGCCGCCTTCGCCGATTTCACCGCCGCGCGCGGCGGGCTCGACATTCTGGTGAACAACGCCGCGGTGTTCGACCTCGCGCCGATTGCCGACATCACCGAGGCAAGCTACGACCGTCTCTTCGCGGTCAACGTGAAGGGCCTTCTGTTTACCCTGCAGGCGGTCGCCCGGCAGATGATCGCCAACGGCCGGCGCGGGCGGATCATCAACATGGCCTCTCAGGCCGGCCGCCGCGGCGAGGCGCTGGTCGGCGTCTATTGCGCCACCAAGGCGGCGGTGATCAGCCTCACCCAGTCTGCCGGGCTCGGCCTGATCCGCCACGGCATCCGCGTCAACGCCATCTCCCCCGGCGTGGTGGACACGCCGATGTGGCAAGAGGTCGATGCGCTGTTCGCGAAATATGAAAGCCTGCCGGTTGGCGAGAAGAAGCGTCAGGTCGGCCTTGCCGTGCCCTATGGAAGGATGGGCCGGCCGGACGATCTGGTCGGTGCCGCCATCTTCCTCGCCTCCGACGAGGCGGAATACGTCGTCGCCCAGACGCTCAACGTCGATGGCGGCAACTGCATGAACTGAACGCAAGCGGACCGCCGGTGTTGAGTTGACCGGCGGCCCGGCCTATACGGGGCAGCGGCAACCAGGGATTATTTTGACCCATGAATTTTTCCCAGCCCATCATCGACCCGTTCGACTACGTGGTGTTCGGCGGCACCGGCGATCTCGCGCGCCGCAAGCTTCTGCCCGCGCTCTACCTCCGCGATCTCGATGGTCAACTGCCGGAAACGTCCCGCATCGTCGGCTCTGCCCGAACCGACATGACGGGCGAGGGGTTTCGCGAACTGGTTGAGGCCAGTCTGCGCGAATTCATCGCCGACAAGCTCGACCCCGAGGTTCTTGCCCGCTTCCTCGCCCGGCTGCACTACGTCTCCGTCGACGCCAAGGCCGCGCGCGGCTGGCCTGAACTTGCCACTTTGCTCAGCGACGAGCCGCGCCAGATCCGCGTCTTCTACCTCGCCACCGCTCCCGAGCTTTACGGCCCGATCGCCGACAACATCCACGCCCACGGCCTGCAAACGCCTGAAACCCGCATCGTGCTGGAAAAGCCGATCGGCCACGACCTCGCCTCCGCCCGCGCCATCAACGACCGTGTCGGCGCGGTGTTCGAGGAGCGCAACATCTTCCGCATCGATCATTATCTCGGCAAGGAAACGGTGCAGAACCTCCTGGTCCTGCGCTTCGCCAACTCGCTGTTCGAACCGGTCTGGAACCATAACGGCATAGACCATGTGCAGATCACCGTCGCCGAGACCGTCGGCGTCGAGGATCGCGGTGGCTATTACGACCATACCGGCGCGCTGCGCGACATGATCCAGAACCACCTGATGCAGCTGCTCTGCCTCGTGGCGATGGAGCCGCCAGCAACGCTCGACCGCGAGGAAGTGCGCGACGAGAAGATCAAGGTATTGAAATCCCTCGCTCCGATTTCCCGTGACGATATCGCAACAAAATCCGTCCGTGGCCAGTACCGCGCCGGCGCGATCAAAGGCGGCCCGGTGAAATCCTATGCCGAGGAAAAGGACATCGCCCCCGGCTCCACCACCGAAACCTTCGCCGCCCTCAAGGTCGAGGTCCGCAACTGGCGCTGGGCCGGCGTGCCGTTCTATCTGCGCACCGGCAAGCGGATGCCCGAGAAGGTTTCGGAAATCGTCATCCAGTTCAAGCCGGTGCCCTACTGGATCTTCCCCACCGGCTCGGATCACGCGATGCCGAACCGCCTCGTCATCCGCGTGCAGCCGGACGAGCATATCCGCCTGCATCTGTGGACGAAGGAACCCGGCCCCGGCGGCCTGCGCCTGCGCAACGCCCCGCTCAACCTGAGCTTTGCCGAAACCTTCAAGAACAACCACATGCCGGATGCCTACGAGCGCCTGCTGATGGATGTGGTGCGCGGCAACGCCACCTTGTTCATGCGGCGCGACGAGGTCGAGGCCGCCTGGGAATGGACCGAATCCATCCTGGATGCCTGGAAATCCGCCGGCGACCGTCCCAAGCTCTACACCGCCGGCACCTGGGGCCCGTCCGAGGCGGTGGCGATGATCGTCCGCGACGGCCGCACCTGGTTCGACGAACAGGCCGGCTACGGCGCCGGCGACTGACGCGCCCCCGCACGGGCCGCGCGCACTGCGAGGAGCAAAGACATGGTTCAGGATGCGATCGCACGGGTCACCGACCGGATCAGGGCGCGTAGCGAGGCCGGGCGCGCCGCCTATCTCGCCCGCACCGGTGCGCTGATTTCGCGCGGCGTGCACCGCAGCGCGGTCGGCTGCGCCAATCTCGCCCACGCCCTGGCCGGCTGTGCCAAGGCCGAGCAGGACGACCTCAAGCGCGACGACAAGCCGAATATCGGCATCGTCACATCTTATAATGATATGCTCTCGGCGCATCAGCCCTTCGGCCGCTTCCCCGACCTCATCAAGCATGCGGTGCGCGAGGCCGGCGGCATCGCCCAGGTCGCCGGCGGCGTGCCGGCGATGTGCGACGGCGTCACCCAGGGGCGGGAAGGGATGGAGCTTTCGCTCTTCTCGCGCGACGTCATCGCCATGGCCACCGCGATCGCCCTCTCGCATGACGTGTTCGACGGCGCGCTGCTGCTCGGCGTCTGCGACAAGATTGTCCCCGGCCTCGTCATCGCCGCCCTGTCCTTCGGCCACCTGCCGGCGATCTTCGTCCCCGCCGGGCCGATGCCCTCGGGCATTTCCAACACCGAGAAGTCCCGCGTCCGCCAGCTCTACGCCGAGGGCATGGTCGGCCGCGAGGAACTGCTCGAGTCCGAAATCGGCGCCTATCACAGCCCCGGCACCTGCACCTTCTACGGCACCGCCAACTCCAACCAGATGCTGATGGAGATCATGGGCCTGCATCTGCCCGGCGCCTCCTTCGTCAACCCCAACACCGAGCTGCGCGACGCGCTGACCGGTGCGGCGGCGAAGCGCATCCTCGAAATCACCGCCCGCGGCAACGAATTCACCCCGGTCGGCCAGATGGTCGACGAGCGGACGGTGGTTAACGGCATGATCGGCCTGCTCGCCACCGGCGGCTCGACCAACCACACCATCCACCTCGTCGCCATGGCCCGCGCCGCCGGCATCGCCATCACCTGGCAGGATTTCTCCGATCTCTCCGAACACATCCCGCTGCTCACCCGCATCTATCCCAACGGCAGTGCCGACGTGAACCATTTTCAGGCCGCCGGCGGCATGCCGGTGCTGATCGGCGCCCTGCTCGATGCCGGCCTGCTGCACGGCGATGCCCGCACCGTCTGGAGCCCGGACGGGTTGCAGGCCTATCGCGACCAGCCGGTGCTGGAGGAAAAGGTCCTGCGCTGGAAACCCGCCCCGGCCGCAAGCCTCAACCGCGACATCCTCCGCGATGCGACCGAGCCCTTCAGCAAGGATGGCGGCCTGCGCATCATGCACGGCAATCTCGGCCAGGCGGTCACCAAAATCTCCGCCGTCAAGCCCGAGCACCGCGTCGTCGTCGCCCCGGCCCGCGTCTTCCGCAGCCAGGAAGCGATGCAGGAGGCGTTCAAGGCCGGCGAACTGCACCGCGATTTCGTCGCCATCGTCACCCATCAGGGCCCGAAGGCGAACGGGATGCCCGAATTGCACAAGCTGACACCGCCCCTCGGCGTGTTGCAGGATCTCGGCTTCAAGGTCGGCCTCGTCACCGACGGGCGGATGTCCGGCGCCTCCGGCAAGGTGCCCTCGGCGATCCACGTGACGCCGGAAAGCGCCTGCGGCGGCGCGCTGGCGAAGGTGAGGGATGGCGACATGATCAGGCTCGACTGCGAGGCCGGCATATTGGAGGTTCAGGTGGATCAGGCGGAATTCGCGGCGCGGCCGCTCCCGGAGGTTGATCTCTCGGCGCATCACCACGGCATCGGCCGCGACCTGTTCGGCGCCTTCCGCGCCGCCGTCGCCGGGGCCGATCTCGGCGCGAGCGTCTTCGCATGAACCGCCAGGACGGGCTCGATGCCCTGCTCGCCGTCTCGCCGGTCATCCCGGTCCTGACGATCGACAACGCGGCGGATGCCGTCCCGCTCGCCCGCGCCCTGATCGAGGGCGGCGTCGGCGTCGTCGAGGTCACGCTGCGCACGAAGGCGGCGATGGAGGCGATCGCGGCGATGGCCGAAGCGGTCCCCGAAATGGTCGTCGGCGCCGGCACCGTGCTCACCCCGTCGCAATATCGCGAGATCGAGGAAGCCGGCGCCAAATTCGTCGTCTCGCCCGGCTCCAGTCCCGCCGTGCATGCCGCGGCGGCGAAAAGCCGCGTGCCATTCCTCCCCGGTGCCGCAACGCCGACCGAGGTGCTGCACCTGCTTGAGGCCGGTTTCCGCTACCAAAAATTCTTTCCGGCCGAGCAGGCCGGCGGCATCCCGATGCTGAAGGCAATCGGCGCGCCGATCCACGAGGTCACCTTCTGCCCGACCGGCGGAATCACTCCCACCACCGCGCCCGATTACCTGGCTCTCGCCAACGTGATCTGCGTCGGCGGTTCCTGGCTCACCCCTGCCGCCGCGCTGCGCGCCGGCGACTGGGCGGGAATCGCCAAGCTTGCCGCCCAGGCCGCCGCATTGAAACGGTAGCCTCGCTGTCTATCTCCCGATAGAGCCGCCCTCCCGGCGGCGATCGGGAGAAGGCCATGAATTTCACGGTGATCGCCATCATCGCGGGTCTCGGCGGACTTCTGTTCGGCTATGACACCGGAGTGATCTCGGGTGCGTTGCTGTTCATCCGGCACGTCTTTCACCTCGGCCCGGCAATGCAGGGCGTGGTCGTCGCCATCGCTCTCGGCGCCGCGGCGGTAGGCGCTGCCGTCGCCGGCACCCTGTCCGACAAATTCGGCCGCCGCCCCGTCCTGCTGGTCACGGCGGCGGTCTTCGTCCTCGGCGCGTTGCTTTCCGCCGCGGCCTGGAGCGTGGCAATCCTGCTCTCCGGCCGCGTCCTTGTCGGCGGCGCCATTGGCGTCGCCTCGATGCTCACGCCGCTCTACCTTTCCGAGATGTCGCCGCGCGACAAGCGCGGCGCGGTCGTGACGATCAACCAGGCCTACATCACCATCGGCATCGTGGTGTCCTACGGCGTCGGCTACCTGTTCTCCCATGGCGGCGATGGCTGGCGCTGGATGCTCGCGCTCGGCGCACTACCGGGTGTCATCCTGTTCGCCGGCATGCTGGTCTTGCCCGAGAGCCCGCGCTGGCTGGCCGGCAAGGGCCACCGTGAGGCTGCGCGCAAATCGCTCGCCTTCCTGCGCGGAGGGCACGATGTCGAGAGCGAACTGCGTGACCTCCGGCAGGATCTTGCCCGCGAAGGCCGCCCGACGGCCCCCTGGTCCGTCCTGCTGGAGCCGCGCGCCCGCATGCCGCTCATCGTCGGCATCGGCCTTGCGGTGTTCCAGCAGATCACTGGCATCAACACCGTCATTTATTTCGCGCCCACCATCTTCCAGAAGGCCGGCCTGTCCTCCGCTTCGGTCTCCATCCTCGCCACCGCCGGCGTCGGCCTCGTGAACGTGGTGATGACCTTCGTCGCCATGCGCCTGCTCGATTCCGCCGGCCGTCGCCGCCTGCTGCTGGTTGGCCTGTCGGGCATGCTGGTCACCCTGCTCGCCGTCGCCGGCGGCTTCATTGCCGGAATGCAGGGTGGCCTCGCCTGGGTCACGGTGATCTCGGTCGCCGCCTATGTCGCCTTCTTCGCCATCGGCCTCGGTCCGGTCTTCTGGCTGCTGATTGCCGAGATCTTCCCTCTCGCGGTGCGCGGCCGCGGCATGTCGCTGGCGACCATCGCCAACTGGGCGTTCAACATGCTGGTCTCGATCACTTTTCTCGACCTCGTCCACGGTCTTGGCCGCGGCCCGACCTTCCTGATCTACGCGGCGATGACGTTGATTACCCTTGTCTTCACCTGGTTCCTGGTGCCCGAGACCAAGGGGCGCAGCCTCGAACAGATCGAGGCTGCGCTGGAAGGCGAGGGTCGCCTCGCCTGAGGCGGCGTCAGCCCGCGAAGAAGATCAGCGTCGTCAGCGCGAAGAGCGGCAGCAGCACTGCGGATGCTGCCAGCATATAACCGAAGAAGCCCGGCATCCGCACGCCCCGCCGAGCGGCGATCGCGCGGATCATCAGGTTCGGCGCATTGCCGAGATAGGTCAGCCCGCCGAACAGCACCGAGCCGGCGGCGAAGCTCGTGAGCAGCGTCGCCGGCGGGGCGATCAGCTGCGCCGCGTTGCCGCCCGCCGCCTCGAAGAACATCAGATAGGTCGGCCCGCTATCGAGAAACGCCGAGGACAGGCCCGAGGCCCAGAACCACCCCGCCGCCGATTGCGGCAGCCCCGCCGCCGTCACGGTGCGCAACACCGGCGGAATCGTCGCGAAGATCGCGAAGAACAGGATGGCGATCTCGCGCATCGGCGCCCAGGCGAACTGGTTGCGCGCGCGGATTGCCCGCGGCGTGACCCGCTCGGATGCCGCGACGAAGACGATTGCTGTCAGCGTGATCGCGATCTGCCCCGCCGGCAGCGATGCCGGCCCGATCGCGATCTTCGGTCCCGGCACGATGCCGGCCACCGTGAGCACCGCGATGAAGATGCCCAGCATCGCCAGATTGGCGCCGCCACGCACCCTGATCCGCTCAGCCGGCCGCACCGGCTCACGCCGCGCCAGTCGCCAGTCGATGGCGAAGGTGAGGGCCAGCACAGGCAAGACCACCACCAGCATCGGCCCGGCAAGGTTGAACAACGGCCAGAAAAATGGCACCCCGCGCAAAAAGCCGATCAGCAGCGGCGGGTCACCGAGCGGCGTCAGCGCGCCGCCGGCATTGGCGACGACGAAAATGAACGCCAGCACCAGGTGCCGCACCTCGCGCCGCGCCGCGTTCGCCGACAGCAGCGGATGGATCAGCAGCAGCGAGGCCGCGATCGTCCCCATCGCCGAGGCGAGCAGCGTGCCCGCCGCCAGCAGCAGGAGGTTGCCGCCCGGCCGTCCCCACGGCCCGCCGGCGATCAGCACGCCGCCGCCCAAAGTGTAGAGTGCCATCAGCACCGCGATGAAGGGGAGGAAATCGACCAGTCCTGAATGCCACAGCTGCGTCAGCGCCGCCGCCGGCCCGGCGGCCTCGGCCCCAAGCACGAGGCCGAGCCCCACCCAGAACAGGCTGATCCGTACCATGTATCGGTGCCAGATTCGTGGCGCCGCGCCGGGCAGCAGCGCGAAACTTGCCAGAGTGCCGAAGAACGGTGCCAGTGCGGCAAGCTCGTTCACCTGCGGGTGCATCGACGCACCGCTTTCAAGATGCCGCAAGGCAGAGCAGGGCGGATTTGCGCGCGCGGCGGCCTCAAACTAAAGATGCGGTAACGGAACACGGTCACGAAGGAGAGCACGCCCCATGGAAATGTCGGGAGAACGGCTGATTGCTGCGCCGCGCGAGGCGGTCTGGGCCGCGCTGAACGACCCCGAAGTCCTCAAGGCGTGCATACAGGGCTGCGAATCCATTGAAAAGCTCTCCGATACCGAGATGACCGCGACCGTTGCCGCCAAGATCGGCCCGATTTCCGCGCGGTTCAATGGCAAGGTGACACTCGCCGATCTCGACCCGCCGAACGCCTACACGATTTCCGGTGAAGGGCAGGGCGGTGTCGCCGGCTTCGCCAAGGGTGGGGCGAAGGTGCAGCTCGCCGATGCCGAGGGCGGCACGAAACTGACCTATCAGGTCTCGGCGCAGATCGGCGGCAAGATGGCCCAGCTCGGGGCCCGCCTGATCGATTCGGTGGCGAAATCCTACGCCGAATCCTTCTTCACGAAATTTTCCGAACGGCTCGCGCCCGCGCCCGAAGCCGCAACCGCACCCGCGCCGACCCCCACCAAGGAGACGACCAGCATGGCCGAACACGCACATGACCACGCCCATCCCGCCCATGGCGAGGACCGCAGCAACCCGGTCATCGCCGGGCTGCCCCTCGGAATCTGGGTCCCCATCATCATTTCCGCCGTTGTCGTGGCGCTGGTCATTTCTAAATTCCTTGGATGACCGAAACCTCCCTCCCGCGCACCGTCGCCGAAACCGCCGAACTGCTCGCCCGCGGCAACTATGTTGCCGACCGGGCACTGGCGACCAGCGTCCATCTCGCCCTCGCCATGGGCCGCCCGCTCTTCCTCGAGGGCGAGCCCGGCACCGGCAAGACCGAGATCGCCAAGGTGCTGGCCGAGCAGCTCGGCCGGCGCCTCGTGCGCCTGCAATGCTATGACGGGCTCGATCTCGCCGCCGCTGCCTACGAGTGGGACCACGCCCGCCAGCTGATGGAAATCCGCCTTGCCGAATCCGGCGGTGCCAGCCGCGCCTCCCTTCGCGAGACGCTCTATTCCGCCGAATTCCTGCTCCGCCGCCCGCTGCTCTCGGCGATCGATCCGGGCCTGCCGCCCGCCGTCCTTCTGATCGACGAGCTCGACCGCGCGGACGAGCCCTTCGAGGCATTCCTCCTCGAATTGCTGGGCGATTTCCAGATCACCATCCCCGAACTCGGCACCATCGCCGCCTCCACCCGGCCCGTCGTCGTCATCACCTCCAACCGCACCCGCGAGGTGCACGACGCGATCCGCCGCCGCTGCCTCTACCAGTGGGTGGACTACCCCGATGCCGCCCGCGAGCGCGCCATCCTCGCCGCCCGCGCGCCCGGCGTGCCGGCGAAGCTCTCCGCCCAGGTGGTCGAATTCGTCCAGCGAATCCGCACCACCGACATCTTCAAGCTCCCCGGCGTCGCCGAAACGATCGACTGGGCTTCCGCCCTCGCCGCGCTGGACGAGGTCGAGCTCGCCCCCGCCGCGGTCGAGGACACGCTCGGCGCCCTGCTGAAATACCAGGACGACATCGCCAAAATCCGTGGCGAGACCGCCGCCCGCCTGACCGGGGAGGCGATCCAGGCGGCATGAGCGCCTCCGATACGGGACGGCTCGCGCCGAATGTGATGCATTTCGCGCGCCTGCTCCGGCGCGCCGGCCTGCCTGTCGGCCCCGGCGAGGTCATCGCCGCCGCCGAGGCGCTCACCCATGTCGACATCACCGACCGGCGGGTGATGCGAGCGGCGCTGCAGGCGGTGATGCTGCGCCGGCACGAGCACGCGCTGCTGTTCGACCAGGCCTTCTCGGTCTTCTGGCGCAACCCCGACGCCGCCAAATTCGCCCAGATGCTGGCAGCGATGGATGGCCGCGCCCCGCGCGAGGAAAAGGCCGCCGCCGGCGCCCGCCGCCTTGCCGAGGCGATGCAGGCGGCCAAGTCGCGCGAGCAGGAACCCCGCCCCGACGAACGCCGCGAGGTCGACGCGCTCCTCTCCGCCTCCGGCCAGGAACGCCTCGAATCCCTCGATTTCGAGGCGATGAGCGCCGAGGAGATCGCCGCCGCCAAGGCCGAGATCGCCCGCCTCACCCTCCCGCTCGACGAACGGCGCACCCGCCGCTTCCGCCTCGCCGCCCGCGGCTGCCGGGTCGATCTCAAGCGCACCCTGCGCGATTCGATGCGCCATTCCGGCGAGGTGTTCGACATCGCCCGCCGCGTGCCGCTCACCCGCCCGCCGCCGCTCGTCGTCCTGTGCGACATTTCCGGCTCGATGGCCCGCTACGCGCAGATCCTGCTGCACTTCCTCCACGCCGTCGCCAACGAGCGCGACCGCGTGACCACCTTCCTCTTCGGCACAAGGCTGACCAACATCTCCCGCCAGCTCGCCCGGCGCGACCCGGAAGAGGCGTTCGAGCAGGTCGCCGGCGCGGTACCGGACTGGTCGGGCGGCACCCGCATCGGCGAGGCGCTCGGCCAGTTCAACCGGCTCTGGGCCCGCCGCGTGCTGGCGCAGGGCGCGGTCGTCCTTCTCGTCACCGACGGGCTCGACCGCGAGGGCGCCGTCGGCCTCGCCGACAACATGGCGCGGCTGCACCGCTCCTCGCGCCGGCTGATCTGGCTCAACCCGCTCTTGCGCTACGATGGCTTCGCGCCGAAATCGCAAGGCGCACGGGCGATGCTGCCCTATGTGGACGAGTTCCGCCCGGTGCATAACCTGGCCAGCCTGCGCAGCCTGGTCCAAGCCCTGTCGGGCGAGGCGCCGCCGCGTCTGCAGGCCGCCGCCCTGTGGGAGACCCGCCAATGAGCGACACCGCATCCGACGCCGAGGACATTCTCGGAATCGCCGCCGCCTGGCACGAGGAAGGCGAGCAGGTGGCCATCGCCACCGTCACCAGCACCTGGGGCAGCTCGCCGCGGCGCGTCGGTAGCCGCATGGCCGTCACCGCCTCCGGCCGCATCGCCGGCTCGGTCTCCGGCGGCTGCATCGAGGGCGCGGTGGCCGAGGCCGCCCAGCGCAGCATCGAAACCGGCACGCCGCAGCGCCTCGATTACGGCGTCACCGACGAACGCGCCTGGGAAGTCGGCCTCGCCTGTGGCGGCAAGGTCTCGGTCTTCGTGGAAAAGCTCTCGTGAAGGCCGCCCATCTCGCCGCCCTGCGCGAAGCCGCCGCCGCCCGCCGCCCGATCGCCTTCGCCACCAACCTCGCCACCGGCGCGGCCTTCATCCTGCCGGACGAGGCCGCCCCCACCGCACTTGCCGCCGAGGCCGCTTCCATGCTCGCCGCCGACCGCAGCGGCACCGTCACGATCGGCGACGACGCCTGGTTCATCGAGTCGCGCAACCCGTCCCCCCGGCTGCTCGTCATCGGCGCGGTGCACATCGCCCAGGCGCTGGTACCCTTCGCGCTGGCCTCCGGCTTCGCCGTCACCGTGGTCGATCCCCGCCGCGCCTTCGCCACCGCGGATCGCTTCCCCGGCGTCGCCATCGCGACCGACTGGCCGGACGAGGCGCTCGACCGTCTCGGCCTCGATTCCCGTACCGCCGTCGTCACCCTCACGCACGACCCCAAGCTCGACGATCCGGCGCTGCGCCGGGCGCTGGCCGCCGATCCGTTCTATGTCGGCGCGCTCGGCTCGCGGAAAACCCACGCCGCTAGGCTCGATCGCCTGCGCGCCGCCGGGGTCGATGATGCCGCGCTCGCCCGCATCCGCGCCCCGGTCGGCCTCGATATCGGCGCCGTCACCGCGCCCGAGATCGCCCTGTCGATCATTGCCGAAATCGTCGCCGCCCGCCGCGGTCGCCTCGCCGCGCCATGATCTTCGGCGCCGCCCCGCTCGCGGCCGATCTCGCCGGCGCCATCCTCGCCCACAGCCTCAAGACGCGCGACCGCGTCATCCACAAGGGTGCGGTGCTCGATGACGCGCTGATCGCCGCCCTGCGCGCCGCCGGCCATGCCGAGGTCACCGTCGCCCGGCTCGAACCAGGCGATGTGCCGGAGGAAGATGCCGCCCGCCGCCTCGGCGCCCATTTCGCCGGCCCCGGTCTGCGCGTCGCCGCGCCGGTGCATGGCCGCGTCAACGTCTTCGCCGAAACCCGCGGCCTGTTCCGCCTCGATGCCGCCGCCATCGCCGCCCTCAACGGGCTCGACGAGGCGATCGCCCTCGGCACCCTGCCGGATGCCACACCCGTCGCCCCTGGCGACATGCTGGCAACCCTCAAGATCGTCCCCTTCGCTGTCCCCGGCGCGGTGATGGCGCGCGCCGCCTCCCTGCTCGGCCAGGGCGCGCCGCTGCGGATCGAGGCGTTCCGGCCGTTGCGCACCGGCCTTGTCCTCTCCCGCCTGCCGCAGCTGAAGGACGCGGCGATCCGCAACACGATCGAGGCCACCCGCCAGCGCGTCGCCGCCCGCGGCGGCGCCCTGCTCGACCCGATCGAGACCCCGCACGAAACCGCGCCGATCCGCGCCGCGATCGACGCGCTTCTCGCCCAGGGGGCCGATCTGGTGCTGATCGCCGGCGCTTCCGCCGTGACCGACCGCGCCGATGTCGCCCCCGCCGCCATCACCGCAGCCGGCGGCCGGATCGACCGCTTCGGCATGCCGGTCGATCCCGGCAACCTGCTCTGCTTCGGCCGCATCGGCGCGGTGCCCGCCATCGTCCTGCCCGGCTGCGCCCGCAGCCCCAGGCTCAACGGCATCGACTTCGTGCTCGACCGCGTCTTCGCCGGCGAACCCCTTGATGACGCGCTGATCGCCTCGATGGGCATTGGCGGCCTGCTCAAGGATTTCGCCCCCCGCCCCGAACCCCGCGTGCCGCGCGCCACCCGCCGCACCGCGCCGAAAATCGCCGTCATCGTGCTGGCCGCCGGAAGCTCCTCGCGCGCCGCTCCGCAGAACAAGCTCCTCGCCCGCCTGCAGGATGGCCGAGCCCTCGTCGCCGCGACGGTCGATCACGCGCTCGCCGCCCGCGCCGCCCTCGTCCTCGTCGTCACCGGCCATCAGGACGATGCGGTGCGCGAGGCGCTGTCCGGCCGCCCGGTCCGCTTCGTCCACGCCGCCGCCTTCGCCTCCGGCATGGCCGCGAGCCTCGCCGCTGGCATCAATGCCTTGCCGGCGGACACGGCGGCGGCGCTGATCTGCCTTGGCGACATGCCACTGGTCGATGCAGCCGCGATCGACCGGATGATCGCCGCCTACGACCCCGACGAGGGCCGCGCCATCGTTGTCCCCACCCATCGCGGCCGCCGGGGCAACCCGATCCTCTGGGACCGGAGCTTCTTCCCCGAAATCGCCGCCCTCACCGGCGATGCCGGCGCGCGCCACATCCTCGCCCGCCATGTCGACCGGATCGCCGAGGTCGAAATGCCCGACGATGCCGTCCTGCGCGATTTCGACACGCGGGACGCGCTGGCCGAACTCAAGGACCGCCCATGAAACCAGGACTGATCATCTCCCGAGTGCTGCCCGCACCGGTCGAGGCTCGCGCCGCCGAGGGCTTCGCCGCCCGCTTCCTCGCGCAGGATGGCGCTTTCGACGCCGCCGCCTTCCTCGCCGCGCTCGATGGCGCCGCCGCCGCCCTGATCACCCCGGCCGACCGGCTCGACGCAGCGGCCATCGCCCGCATCCCCGCCACCCTGCGCGTCCTCGCCACCTTCTCCGTCGGCACCGACCATATCGATCTCGACGCCGCGAAATCGCGCGGCCTCGCCGTGGTCAACACGCCGGACGTGCTCTCCTTCGCCACCGCCGAGCTTGCCCTCACGCTGATGCTCGCCGCCGCCCGCCGCGCCGGCGAGGGCGAGCGCATCGTCCGCGCCCGCGCCTGGCCGGGCTGGACACCCACCTACCTCCTCGGCACCAGCCTCCAGGGCAAGACGCTCGGCATCCTCGGCATGGGCCGCATCGGCCAGGCGCTGGCGCGGATGGCGCAGGGCCTGTCGATGTGCGTCGTCTATCACAACCGCCGCCGCCTGCCGCCTGAGCAGGAGGGCGGCGCCGCCTTCATCGCCGACGAGGCCGACTTCCTCGCCGGGGCGGACGTCCTGTCGATCCACCTGCCCGGCGGCGCCGCGACGCTGCGCTGGCTGAACGCCGCGCGCATCGCCCGCCTCAAGCCGGGCGCCATCGTCGTCAATACCGGCCGCGGCACCACGATCGACGATGAAGCCCTCGCCGCTGCACTCGCCAGCGGCCATCTTGGCGCCGCCGGGCTCGACGTCTTTCCCGCCGAACCCGCCGTGCCCGAGGTCTATCTCGGTCTCGAGAATGTCGTCCTGCTGCCCCATCTCGGCAGCGCCACGCGCGAGACCCGCACTGCGATGGGCATGCTGGCGCTCGACGGGATCGAGGAGGTGCTGGCAGGGCGGAGCCCCGCCAACCTCGTCGCCTGATCATTTCGGCCGCAGGTCGCGCACCCGCTTTGCCTTGCCGACCGACCGCTCGAGAGTCCCAGGCGGTTCGATGACCACATGCGCTGTGACGCCGATCGTCGCCTTGATGTGATGCGCAAAGGCGGCGGCCTCGCCGGCGAGTCCGGCGCCGTCCCAGTGCTCGGGGCGGCACTCGGCCCGCACCGTCATCTCGTCCAGCCGCTGCGGCCGCGTCAGCTCGATCACGAAATGCCCGCTGCCCCATTCGTTGGCGAGCAGCAATTCCTCGATCTGGCTCGGAAACAGGTTCACGCCGCGGAGAATGATCATGTCGTCCGCCCGCCCGCCGATCTTCTCCATCCGCCGCATCCCCGGCCGCGCCGTACCAGGCAGCAGCCGCGTGAGGTCGCGTGTCCGGTAGCGGATGATCGGCATCGCCTCGTGGCTCAGCGCAGTCAGCACCAGCTCGCCGGTCTCCCCATCCGGCAGCACCGCGCCGGTCGCCGGATCGATGATCTCGGGGTAGAAATGGTCCTCCCAGAGATGCAGCCCGTCCTTGGTCTCGACGCATTCCTGCGCCACCCCCGGCCCCATCAGCTCCGAAAGCCCGTAGATATCGGTCGCCTCGATGCCGAACGCCGATTCGATCTCGGCGCGCATCGCATTGGTCCAGGGTTCCGCGCCGAAAATTCCGTATTGCAGTGCTGTCGCCCGCGGATCGCGCCCCTGGCGGCGGAACTCGTCGATGATCGCGAGCGCGTAGCTCGGCGTCACCATGATGATCTCGGGCCCGAAATCCGCGATCAACTGCACCTGCCGCTCGGTCATCCCGCCCGAGGCCGGCACCACCGTGCAGCCGAGCCGCTCCGCGCCCGCATGCGCGCCGAGCCCGCCGGTGAACAGCCCATAGCCGTAGGCGACATGCACCATCATGCCCGCCCGTCCGCCCGCCGCCCGGATCGACCGCGCGACCAGCCCGGCCCAGACATCGAGATCCGCCCGCGTATAGCCCACCACGATCGGCCGCCCTGTCGTCCCGGACGAGGCGTGCAGCCGCAACACCTCGCCGCGCGGCACCGCGAACATGCCGAATGGATAGGTCTGCCGCAGATCGTCCTTCACCGTGAACGGAAACCGCGCCAGATCCTCCGGCCGCTGCAAATCCTCCGGCCGCACCCCCGCCGCATCGAACGCCGAGCGATAGAATGGCACGCGCTCATAGGCATGGCGCAGCGCCTCCCTCAGCCGCCTCGTCTGCAGCGCGACAACCTCGTCACGCGAGGCAAATTCGACGTCCCGCTCCATCCCGCTACCCTCCGTTGTCATCGAGCCACGAGCCGCCGATCGTGCGCGACTGTCCGCGGAACGCCGCGACGATTCCGTCATCGTTGCTGACCGAAACATCGTAGATCCCGTTCCGCCCGCGCCGCACCACCTCCCGCGCGGTGGCGATGAGCCGCTCCCCCGGCCGCGCCGGTGCGAGGAAGGTGATCGAGCAATGCGCCGCCACAGCCCGCTCGCCATGTGAGTTGCAGGCGAAGGCGAAGGCCGAATCGGCCAGGGTGAAGATCAGCCCGCCATGCGCGGTGCCGTGCCCGTTGGCCATTGCCGCGCCGAGACGCAGCGAGAGTGTCGCGAAACCGGGCCCGATCTCGTCGAGCTCGATGCCGAGCGACCGCGTCGCCCGGTCCACCTCGAACATCGCCTGGCCGACATGGCGGGCAATGTTGTCCGCGGACTCGGGTGGGGGCGGCTGATGTTCCTCCGTCATGGCGGCGTGCGTTCCTCCTCGGACGCGCCGTTGCACGGCGCTTGCCCCGAGTGTGCCGCAAAAGCCGGATCGCGCAACCACCGCTGCTGCGCCAGCCGCGTGTGAGGCCTCACTCCGCCATCATCGGTTGCACAATAGCCGCGCCGTCCGGCAACGAGCCGGCGTCCGGCGCGTCAGTTGGCCGCGTGCGGCGGTTGACCGGCATGCGGCACGGTCGTGATCCGCGCCAGCTGTGCCACCATGTCGCGAGCCTCGGCCGCCGGCATGTCTGCGCTCAGCACGCGTTGCGCAGAGGCTTCATCCCCGGCCATCGCCAGCGCAGCGGCGTAATTCGCGCGTTCCGGCGCCGAGGCCTGCGCCCCCTGCGCGAGCGGCGCGATGATCGCCGCGCCGGCGCCAGGCTGTCCTTCGAGCGCGGTCGCAAGCCCCAGATTGGCACGCGCCGCCGCGAACGACGGGCGGAGCGCCAGCGCCTTGCGGAATGCTGGAACCGCGGCGCCGAACGCGCCCCGCTTGGCAAGGGCGACGCCGAGATCATTGAAGGCGACGGCGTTGTGCGGATCGTCGCCCGCCGCCTGCCGGAACGCAGCAACCGCGCCCCGACCATTCGTGCGGAGCGCACAGCGCCCGAGGCCGATCTCCGCTCCCGCCGTGTGTGGCGCGGCCTTCAGCACCGCCCGGTAATCGGCCGACGCCGTCCGGCAGTCGCCGAGCAGATAGGCGGCGTCGCCATGCACCAGCCGCGCCTCGTCATTGCCAGGATCAACCTTCAGCACCGCGTTGGCGACATGCAGGGCGAGATCCGGCCGGTTGCCCGCAAGCGCCGTTCTGGCAACGTTCAGCGTGTTGGCGCCGAGCGTCGGTTCGTTCGCACCCATTCTTTGCGGCGCCGCGCAGCCGGCGAGCGATGCCGCGGCGAGGGCGAGCACCGCCGCCCGCATCTGCCGGGTGCGGTTCCCCGTGGCGCTCATTGTCCGCTCCCTCCCATTCCGCCGGACGACGCGGCCAGGCCGCCGCCCGCGCCGCCGAGCGAGGTACCGCCGCCGCCTGCGCTACCCGCCGCGCCGGACGTGGATGATGAGGATGATGATTTCAGCGCCTTGCCTACCGCCGTCTCGGCGATCGGGCCGGTGAAGCTGGCGTCGCCATGCCCGCCAACCAGGTCGTGCGGATTGACCAGTTCGACGGCGATATTGTGCATCGGCGCGTCGTTCTCGTGCCAGTTGCCCGGCTGCGCGAACGGGTCGTTGCTGGCGCAGCCGGCCAGCAGGGCGGCCGCGCCAGCCAGGGTGACGAGAACGATCAGGCGTGACTTGCGCATGGGGCTCACCGCAGGATGAAGCCGGCCTGGCCGGGCAGGACGATCTCGCGGCGGGCGCCGCCGCTGTCGCGATGCAGGACGATCCGCTGGATCTGGTTGGGGGGAGACCAGCCCTCGTCCGGCGTCATCAGCTGTCCGGCGTTGTTCACGGGCTTGACGAGGTAGGGTGTCACCAGGATCACGAGTTCCTGTTCCTGGCGGTTGTAGTTGTCGTCGCGGAAGGCGGCGCCGAGTACCGGCATGTCGCCGAGGCCGGGCACCGACTTGTCGGTCTGGTTGCTGCTGTTGCTCAGCAGCCCAGCGATGGCGAGCGTTTGCCCGCTGCCGATCACCACCGTCGTCGAGGCCGATTGCGTCGACAGCGACGGCACCACGATGGACGTGCCGGCCACCGCGATCTGGAAGGCGTTCTGTGTCGTCGGCGAGCTTACCGTCGGCTGGACATGCAGGATGATGCTGCCATTGTCGAGCACCACCGGCCGGAACTTCAGCTGCACGCCGAATTTCTTGTACTGCACCGTCACCTGGCCGTTCTGCCCCGGCACCGGCACCGGGAAGGACCCGCCGTCGATGAAGCTGGCACTCTGCCCCGACAGCGCCGTCAGTGTCGGCTCCGCCAGGATATGCGCGAGATTGTCGCTGTTCAGCGCGTCCAGCACGCTGTCGATCGCGCCGCCGCCCACCGAAAGCCCCGCATTGTAGCTGCCCGCCGCCGGCGTCGCCGGGCTCGAGCCGTTCAGCACGTCGAGCGCGCTGAAGCCGAACAGGAACTTGCCCACCGAGATGCCGTTGCCGGCGCTCTGCCAGTTGATGCCGAGCTGCTGGGTGATGGTGCGCGACATCTGCGCGATCCGCACCTTGAGCGCCACCTGCTGGGGCAGCCGCACCTCGGTCTGGTTGACCACTTTGGCGCCCGTGCCGGCGATCAGGTGCGCCTGCTGCATGATCTGGTAATCCTGCACCGGCGTCGGCACGTTGCCGCGCACGACGACGCCGTTGGCGGCACTCGAAATCGAGAGCCTGGCGCCGGGCGCCGACCGCGTGGCGCCGGCGCGGATGGCCGCGGCCGGATAGGTCTTCGGCGTCACCGCGACGTGCAGTGTGGCAACGGCGTGGCCCTGCGCGTCGGTTACCGCGACGGTGGTGAAGCCGGGCGCCGTGCCGAACACGAAGAGCGTGTGCGCACTTGCCGGCCGCACGGCGACGACGCCGGGATCGGCCACGAAGACATTTGCCGCCGACCCTTTGAGGGTGATGAGCCTGCCGCTACCCTGCTCGATCGTGAGGCCCCGGGCCCGCGCAGCTTCGGCCGGCCGCATTGTGGCGTGTCGCGCCGGCGAGGCGGCGGCGGGAACCAGCGCGGCGCCGAACGCCGCGGCCAGAAGCGCCGGAATAAGCCGGCGAGGGGAGGGAGTGCCGCTCTGCGTCGGCGCGGTGCCGGTCCGTCTCATGCCGGGTCTCGCCGCGCGGGACGGAAGCATCTGTCCAGTCGAAGGGCCAAGGCGATCTGTCCTCAAATGGGGCCGGCGCCGCCTGGCGCCGGAGCCGGGTCAAGGGACCCGCCATTCACGGACTCTAGAGAAGTTGCCTTAACGAATGGTTGCCATTGCGCATTTCGCACGGCGAAAACCGAAAACCACGTTCCTGTGTGCGATACCCCCTTGCCGATTGGGCAACCTATGGCATGATCGCGTCAACTAAATTGAAAACCGTCTACAACAAGGGGAGACTAGAATGTCCGGAAAGAAAGCAGCGCTCGCCGCGGTCATCGCTGGCGCGGCCGTGGCGGTCGCGGCACCGGCGGCTCAGGCCGCCAGTCCGATCGTCGTTGGCATCACCTCGGAAATCGGCACCATTCCCGGCAAGGCCATCGCCAATGGTGCCGTGCTCGCCGCCGAGCAGATCAACGCGGCCGGCGGCATCAATGGCCGTCCGCTCAAGCTCGTGATCGAGGACGACCACCTCTCGACGACCGACGCGATCCGCTCCTTCCAGCGCATGGTCCGGCAGGACCATGCGGTCGCCATCGTCGGCACCTTCGTCAGCGAGGTGGCGCTGGCGCTCGAACCCTGGGCCGCACGGCTGCACGAGCCCTATCTGATCACAGGCGCCGCCGCCAACGAGCTGTCTGAATACGTCCACAAGGATTTCAAGGCGCACCAGTACATCTTCCATGCCTACATGCCGGCGGCCTATCTCGCCCAGGCCGTCTGCGATGCGACGAAAGACACGCTGGTCGACCAGTTCCACATGAAGACGGCCGTGGTCATGAGCGAGGACGCCGCCTGGACCAAGCCGCTCGACGCCGGCTACGATGCGTGCCTGCCCAAGATCGGCGTCAAGGTGCTCGACAATATCCGCTTCGCGCCGAACACGTCCGATTTCACCCCGATCTACCAGAAGATCGAAAAGCTCAACCCCAACGTGATCATCGCCGGCTGGGCCCATGTCGGCGTGCAGCCGACGGTGCAGTGGGCGCAGCAAAAGGTGCCCATCGCGCTCGCCGGAATCAACGCCCAGGCCGGCTCCTCGGTGTTCTGGAAAGCAACCAACGGCGCGACCGAAGGTGTCATCACCGGCAGCACCTCGGCCCCCGGCGTCGCCATCACGCCGAAGACCCTGCCGTTCACCGACGCCTACCAGAAGAAGTTCGGCTATTCCCCGGCCTACTCCGCGTATTCGACCTATGATGCCGTCTATGCGCTCGCCGACGCGCTGAAGCGCGCGAAATCGACCAAGGCGCTTGCCATCGTGCACGCCCTCGAGAAGACCAACATGGTCGGTACCCAGGGCCGCATCGCCTTCCAGGGCGCCAAGAGCAAGTTCGCCCACGCCCTCAAATATGGGCCGGACTATGTCACCGGCGTCGCCATCCAGTGGCAGGACGGTCAGCAGAAATGCGTCTGGCCGCTCAAGCTGGCGAATGCGAAGGTCGTCTTCCCGAGCTTCGTCAAGCTGCCGCCGAAGTCCTGACCATCCCGCGCTCCCGCCGGCCGCATCCGCGCCGGCGGGAGTCCCGCACGATTTCGCCTGACCTGGGAGGGTAGGACTTGCTCGCGATTCAGATCCTGATCGACGGCTTCGCGATCAGCACGCTCTACGCGCTCGGCGCGCTGGGCTTCACGCTTATCTTCGGCGTCTCCGGCGTCCTCAACCTCGCGCATGGCGGCCTGATGGTCATCGCCGCGATGATCGCCTGGTATGTCGGCACCTCGATCGGCCTTGGCCCCTATGTCGGCGCCGCCGCCGGACTTGCCGTCTGCCTTGTCGCGGCGCTGGTCACTTACGGCGGCATCGTCCGCCCGATCGAAAATTCGCGCGCCGTCCCCGCGCACGAGCGCGAACTCTTCGTGCTGACGGCGACGCTGCTCTGGGGTGTCATGATCCAGGAGGCGCTGTCCTACGCCTTCACCAACAGCCCGATCACGGTGCAGCCGCTGATCGCCGGCACGGTGTCCATCCTCGGCGTGCGCACCCCGATCAACGAGATCTTCATCGCCGCCGTTGCCTGGGCGGTGATGGGCGCGCTGTGGCTGCTGGTGAACCGCACGCGGATCGGGCGCCGCCTGCTCGCCGCCTCGATCAACCCGCGCGCGCTCACCCTGCTCGGCTTCGAACTCGACCAGATCTATCTCTTCGTCTGGGTGATCTACGGCCTCCTCGCGGGTATCGCCGGCGTGCTGCTCGGCAGCTTCCTCGGCTCGGGCTCGGGCTATGTGCCGGGCCTGACAGGCAGTGCCTTCACCATCGTGGTGCTGGGCGGCCTCGGCTCGGTCTCCGGCACACTGATCGCCGCCTATATCGTCGGCTACATCGAAACCCTGACGGCCTATCTGGTCTCGCCCTCGCTGCGCGAGGTGCCGGCGCTCATCCTTCTCGTCGTGGTGATCTACATGCGGCCGCAAGGGCTGCTGGGACGGCGCTGATGTCGACGATTCCGAAATCCCGCCTGGTGGCGCTCGCGGTCTTCCTCATCGTGCTGGCGCTCTTTCCGCTCGGCGCCAACGGCTACATCCTCGGCGTGCTGACCACCGCCTTCTACTTCGCCGTCTTCGCGATGTCGTGGGACCTGCTGTTCGGCTATGCCGGCGAGGTCAATTTCGGCCCGACCTTCCTGATCGGCCTCGGCGCCTATGGCGCGGGCATGTCCAACGCGCTGCTCGGCCTGCCGGTGCCGCTCGCGGTCGTCGTCGGCGCGATCGTCGCGGTGGCCGGCGGCGTTGCCCTGGCCATCCCGGCGCTGCGTCTTTCCGGCCCCTATCTCGGCCTGATCACCCTGGTCTCGGTGCTGCTCCTGCAACAGGCCATCGTCATCTTCGCCGGCGTCACCGGCGGCGAGATCGGCCTCTCGGTGCCGGACGTGCTCTCGATCAGCAGCGCCGTGAACTACGAATACGCGCTCGCCTTCATGCTGGTCAGCGGCCTGATCCTGTTCCTCATCTCCCGCTCCTCGCTGGGCATGATCCTGCAGGCCGCAGGGCAGGATCAGGTGGCCGCGGCCGCGCTCGGCTTCAACGCCACCCGCCACAAGATCCTCGCCTTCGCCGTCTCCGCGCTGTTCTCCGGCCTCGCCGGCGCCTTCCTCGTCTTCTATCTCGGCACCGCCTCGGTCAGCGCCGTGGTCGACATCTCGATCGGCGTGCGCGTGATCATCGCCGCCGTGCTCGGCGGCCGCCGCACCATCATCGGCGGCGCCATCGGCTCGGTCTTCCTCATCGTCGCCGGCGAACTGCTCCGCCCGATCGGCCAGCTCTCCACCTTCGTCGTCGCGCTGATCGCGCTGGTGGTGATCGTGCTGTTCCCGGACGGTCTGCTTGGCTTGCTGCCGCACCGGAGGGGCGCATGAATTCCACCACCCCGCGCCTTGCCGTCAGCGGGCTGCACAAGCGCTTCGGCGGCCTGATCGTAAGAGGGGCAAAAGGGTGGGTAACCCGAGTTCGACTTGGTCAGCAGGCCAACGATCGAGCAGGTGGCGGGAACGAAGAAATTGTCGCGGATACTGGTTAGGTGGGGCGGAGGCGGGCTCTGACGTAGAAGTCGAGCGGCGCGATGATCGCGGCCCCCACCACCTTGAACCTGCTACCCAGATAATCCCAGATCGCGATGCCAAGTTTGTCACAGGTCTTGGCGAGGCTCAGGAACGCGTCGCGGCAATCCCGGCCGGTCTCACTCCGGGTTCCGGCGCTGATCTTCCGCCGCGTGACGTGACCGCGGATGTCGTTTTCCGAACCATTGGTGTGGAGCGGGATTTCCGGCCGTTCCAGCACCATCAGTAGTTCGGCCTTGTTGGCGTGCAGCCGCGCCAGCAGACGGTCCAGCGTCACGAAGCCGGTGCGGCAGAGGAAGATACGGTCGAAGCGGGTCCGTAACGCCCGAGCCTGCCGCTTGCCCGGTTTTTGCTGGTACGCTTTGAGGTCCGCGTAAAAATCCCAGATCAGGCCACGAACCCGCGTTTGAGCGGCGCGATGCTGGTCGTTGAACGTG